>WTJS01000281.1 GCA_011524735.1 Alphaproteobacteria bacterium | reverse complement strand
ACATTGATTACGTCGTCGGTACGCGCCATGATGTAGAGATATCCGTCCTCATCCTTGTAGCCAGCGTCCCCGGTTTCATAATAGCCCGGAAACGTCGTGAGATACTTTTCGATAAAGGCCTCATCAGCACCCCAGATGCTTGGAAGGCAGGATGGTGGCAAGGGCAACTTGACCGCAATAGCCCCAAGCTCACCTGCCGCTTTCACACTTCCATCCTCCCCCAGGATATCGACTTCGAATCCAGGCATCGGTACAGATGGTGAACCCAGTTTCACCGGAAGCGTTTCTATGCCAATTGGGTTTGAACAAATGGCCCACCCCGTTTCGGTCTGCCACCAATGATCAATCACCGGCACGCCAAGCTTATCCTGGGCCCACAAAATGGTGTCAGGGTCAGCACGTTCGCCAGCAAGGAACAGTGTCTCAAGAGATGAAATATCATACTGCTTCATTAAATCGGCATTCGGGTCTGCCCGCTTGATAGCGCGAAACGCTGTCGGTGCCGTGAACAGCACCTTCACCTTGTGATCCTGAATGACCCGCCAGAACACACCGGCGTCAGGGGTGCCGATAGGCTTTCCCTCAAACAGGACAGTGGTGCAGCCTGCCAATAATGGCGCGTACACAATATAGGAATGCCCCACAACCCACCCGATGTCGGATGCAGCCCAGTAAACTTCACCAGGCTTCATGTTGTAGAGATTTGGCATAGACCAATGGAGAGCCGTCGCGTGCCCGCCATTATCGCGGATAACGCCTTTTGGCTGACCAGTCGTGCCAGAGGTATAAAGAATATAGAGCGGATCCGTGGCTGCCACCGATACCGGTGCTACTTCATCAACGCCCTCATGCGCAGCATGCCATTCAAGGTCACGTCCCTCAACAAGGTCAGCCGCAAGGGCTTCACGCTGAAATATGACGCAGCCATCTGGCTTATGATTTGAAAGTTCGATCGCCTCATCGAGCAGCGGCTTATAGGCCACGATACGATTAGGCTCATGACCACAGGACGCGCTGATGATGGCTTTGGGCGTTGCGTCATCAATTCGCTTGGCGAGCTCTGCCGCGGCAAAGCCGCCAAATACGACAGAATGTACAGCTCCAAGCCGTGCACATCCCAGCATCGCAACAACAGCTTCGGGGATCATCGGCATGTAGATGATTACCCGGTCCCCCGCCTCAACACCTTGTTTTTGCAGCATCCCGGCAAAGCGCGCTGTCGCGGTCTGAAGCTCTGAAAACGTAAGCGTGGACGCTTTACCCGTAATTGGGGAGTCGTAAATAATAGCCTTCTGATCGCCACGCCCTGCCGCAACATGACGGTCAACGGCGTTATGACAGGTGTTCATCCTGCCATCTGGAAACCAGCGATGGAACGGCACCTTCGAAGAATCGAGAGCGTTTAGCGGCGGCGTATCCCAATCAATTTCACCAGCAGCCTTTAGCCAGAAAGCACCAATATCTGCCTGTGCGGCATCATAATATTCCTTATAGGAAGTCATCACAGTCCCCGTCCCGAACCAATTCATGGATCAGCATCACATTGCCGACCCGTGCCGCAATCTAGCAATAATTTCCCTCAATGTGGAAGCGGGTTTCACATTCCCGTGATTGAGACCTAAGAAACATATCCTTGGATTGGTGACACATCTCACTGACGATTATAACCCCCAAACATTCCGCGTGAATTGCAAGCTTAAAGGACCGTAATCCATGCCTGTCACCCAGCATGTTTCTGACATGATCGCCACCGCAAGAGCCGCAGTAAATCATATCACTGTTCACAAAGCTGCCGAGCTACAGGCTAATGATCAGGCGGTTCTGATTGATCTGCGTGACATTCGCGAGTTGCACCGCAGCGGCACCATTGCAGATGCCTTCCATGCACCCCGCGGGATGCTGGAATTCTGGGCTGACCCTCAAAGCCCCTATCACAAACCTGTGTTTGCAGCAGAAAAGACCCTTATATTGTTCTGCGCATCAGGTTTGCGCTCAGCGCTAGCTCGCCACACACTCATGCAGATGGGGCTTGGCAATGTGGTTAATATGCTGGGTGGGTTTACCGAGTGGAAAATGCAGAGCCTACCGGTTGAGCCCCTACCGCAGCGCAGCATCCAGTAAGGCGGTGGACAACATCGCAGCGTCTCTAGAGACGGATTATATCATCATCAGCGAAGCTGGCGTCGCCAGCATCATGACTGACAAGAAGGGCCGGGATATTGCGCTCCCTGATCTGCGAAAGGACAAACTGCCCAAAGGATTGACGAAGGTCTGGATCGAGAGCTGAAAAGGCTTCATCCATCAGCAGCGCCTTGGGTTCCGCCAACAGGGTACGCATCAGCGCGAGCCTTGCCGCTTGCCCACCCGACAGTGTCGCAGGATCACGATCGGCAAACCCAGCCAGACCAGACATTTCCAGCGCAGTTTCAACACGCTGCCGACGATCGCGGCGATAGTTGGCAGCAAGTCCAAAGGCCAAATTATCACCGACAGACATATGCGGGAAAAGCAATGGGTCCTGAAACATCAGCCCGATTCCGCGATCCTCAGCCTTTAGTGATGTAACGGACAGACCATCTAGCAGTACGTCGCCAGACCAGTTTACGGATGGTGGGGCTGTTCCAGACACCACTGACAGGAGTGTTGATTTTCCGCAGCCAGATGGGCCTTGCAGAAGTCGTAGAGAGCCGTTCGCTATGGATACGGAGAGACCTGCAATCAAGGATGAGCCACCCTCATCATAACCAATCGAAAGATCTTTCAAGATGAGCATCTGTTGCATCTCCGGGAGGTGTTCACGAAATCGCGAGTCTATAGATTTCCTGACAGGCTTCGTGGTAAGCCGAAACACCTTAACACAGACTCAGCTTTGCAAAATGTTCAGAATCACCGCCACACAAGCCATACTGCCCCTCGCTATTTTGACAGCCATCCTGCTCCCAGGTTTCGGCACGACATCCTCGCAGGCGCAGGCCGCCACGTCTGGCTTTGAGCGCACAGTGAGCGCTGCCAACGGCGAGATTGTCTATTTCAATGCATGGGGCGGTGATGACAAGATCAACGCCTATATCGCCTGGGCTGGCAAGACGTTGAAAGAACGGCACAACATCAGCCTCGTTCATGTCAAACTGAACGACACATCAGCTGCTGTGTCACGTATTCTCGCAGAGAAGGCTGCCGGGCGGAACACAGGCGGTTCTGTTGATCTGTTGTGGGTTAACGGTGAGAACTTCGCAGCCATGAAGCGTAATGATCTGCTTCAGAGTGAGGACTGGGTGTCCAAACTGCCTTCATGGCAATTTACTGACTCCAACGAACTCCCTGCAATCCGACTGGATTTTGCGGAACCAACGGATGGGCGAGAATCTCCTTGGGGGCGGGCACAGCTTGTCTTTGCGCATGATAGTGCCGTTACCCTGAAACCGCCTCGGACTGCGAAAGATCTGGGTGACTATATCCAGGCCAACCCGGGCCGATTCACCTTTCCGCAGCCGCCAGACTTTGTGGGACTTTCCTTCCTCAAACAGGTTCTTTTGGAGGTAGTCACTGACACAGACCCACTCTATGCGCCTGCTGACGAAAGCGACTTTGAGGCAGTCACGGCGCCGTTATGGGCATGGCTTGATGCAGCGCGGCCAAATCTCTGGAGAGGCGGCAAGGCCTATCCAATCAATTACCCAATGTTGCGCCAACTGCTCGCAGATGGGGAAATTGACATTGCCATGGCCTTCAACCCGGCAGATGCATCCGCTGCCATAGAGCGCGGCGAGTTGCCAGGCAGTGTGCGCACCTACATTCATGACGGTGGCACGCTTGCAAACGTGCATTTCCTCGCCATTCCGTTTAATGCGAATGCCCCTGATGCAGCAAGAGTTGTGGCTGACTTCATGCTATCCCCAGAAGCGCAAATTCGTAAAGCTGATGCCCGAATTTGGGGTGACCCAACGGTGCTTTCGATGGCACGGCTGACCGCGGCGGACAAAGCAGCGTTTGACGCCCTGCCACGCGGCGTTGCCACCCTCAGCGAGGCTGACCTCGGCAAAACGCTGGCTGAGCCGCATCCAAGCTGGATGGGGGCAATTGAAGCGGCGTGGAAAGCCCGTTATGCAGCCGGCAACTAGCCGGAGATCTTTATCCATACGATCTGCGAGGCTGACAATTTTAGCCTGCCTTGCGACGCCCATAATTGTTGGTCTGCTGGGCGTGTTTCTACCTGCATTCGGTTATTTTCCAGCGCTTGGTGGGCATCGGCTGAATCTTGGTCCAGCCACCATGTTTCTTGCGACGCCAGGACTTGGCCGGGCCACCCTTACGGCTCTGGCCGTAGGTCTCGCCGCTACAGCACTTTCGCTCTTGCTTGCCTTCGCACTTCTTGCCGCGGCTGGATCATGGTTACGCCGTTCAGGCCTGCAAAGGATCATGGGTCCACTCATTGCAGTGCCACACAGTGCGATGGCCATCGGAATTTTGTTTCTACTCGCACCGTCAGGCTGGCTGATGCGGTTGATCTCGCCAGAACTGACAGGATTTATACGCCCACCGATGGTCGCGCTGGTGCCAGATCAGAAAGGGGTCGCCCTCACCTTTGCGTTGCTCGCCAAGGAGATACCCTTCATTCTGTTAGTATCACTCTCAGCCATCTCGACATTACCCACGCAGAAAATCCGCCATGTCGGGACCAGTCTTGGGTACTCAACTGGGACCAGCTGGTGGCTTCTAATCCTGCCGCTAGTCTACCGTCAGATCCGCCTGCCCCTGTTTGCAGTTCTGATTTTCAGCCTGTCTGTTGTCGACATGACAGTGTTGCTGGGCCCGTCACTACCCCCGACACTTGCCGTTCTTGTAGTTGAAGGGTTTCAGGATGCTGACCTTGCACGCCGGTTTCCTGCATCATTTGGCGCGTTAATGCAGATCATCGTCACCGGCATTGCCGTGGTGATCTGGGTGGCTGGCGAAAAACTCGTATCGCGTTTGTTTGCCAAGCTTCGCCGGACCGGATTACGGCTTAGAATACCGCGCCTGTTATCTCTCGCTATGGCAGTACTGGCCGCGACCCCCCTCTTCGCAGGCACAGCGGGTCTTCTGGCCGCGGCTCTATGGTCCTTCGCTGCTGGCTGGTTCTTTCCCGCAGCTTTCCCAAGCGCACTGACACTGCAAAACTGGGAGCGTATCGATATGCTGCTGCCAGCGCTGTTAGCCAGTCTTGTCGTGGCTGTAATTTCATCTCTTACCGCAATCTGTATTGTCATCCTGATCATCCAGACCAGTCGTGGCCGCAGAATGTCTGTTCCACTGCAGCTGGCAATCTATGCACCCCTCCTCCTCCCACAGATCAGCTTTGTTCTTGGTCTTCAGATGGGTCTAACCTTCCTGCACCTTGATGGCAGCTGGGCGGCTATGATCTGGCTTCACACCATTTTCATTCTGCCTTATTGCTGGTTGATCATTAGCCCAGCGGCAACTGCTCTGGACTCCAGATATGACAGAGTAGCAGCTAGCCTTGGCCAATCCCGATGGAGCCGTTTTTTCGGCATCTTCCTGCCCCTGATTTCACCGTCCCTCATCACAGCGATATTCGTGGGGATATCCGTATCAATCGCCTTGTATCTGCCAAGTCTATTTGCGGGAGCTGGCCGGATCACAACTGTAACACTGGAAGCTGTGGCACTAGCATCGGGTGGCAGCCGACAGATGGCTGGTGTTGCCACCATGCTGCAGCTCATCATCCCAGTGATGGCATTTGTTGTGCTGCATGGCTGGCAAAGATGGCGTTTTGGCCGTTTTGCAGGCATGCAGGGCGGCATCAACACTTAGCCCGATTTTGAAACAGCCGATCTTGCAAAGTAGCGCGAGGCCGCGCAACTTGATGAACGATGTGAGCCGTGGTTTGGAAGACGTGATGCGTATACTTGTTTATGGCGATTCAAACAGCTGGGGCTATCTTGATGACGGCACGGGTATCCGGTGCGTCGATCGCTGGCCGCAGGTGATGGCACGCGTCATGCGCCAGGCGGGCATTAAAGTGGAACTCATCGAGGAGTGCCTTCCGGGACGCACGACCACTGCCGATGACCCGCGCGAGGGCCCGCAGTTTAATGGCATGACCCCGTTCCTGCCGATCCTGCTGTCTCACAAACCCCTTGATCATGTCATCATCATGCTTGGCACGAATGATCTAAAGTCCAGATTTCACCGAAACGCGACAGTAATCGCAGATGGCGTCATGGCCCTTACGGACGTTGCCGCGAAAACACCTTGTGGGCGCGGCAGTTGGACCGCGCCGGAAACGCCCAACGTTACTGTTATCTGCCCACCTATCCTTGGCTCACGTGCCGACAACCCTGATTGGGACAGATATGAGGAATGGCTTGAAGGTCGCAGCAAGTCTGAGTTACTGCCAGATCTCCTGAAGTCAGCTTGCGCTGCCTCTGCCATCGGATTTATCGATGGGAACCTAGATGCCACTTCATCGAGCCTTGATCCGATCCACTGGGATGGAAATACCCATATCCAGTTTGGCAGGGCTGTTGCTGCTAAATTGCCCATGCAGGCCTAATCAAATGTTTTTCAGAATTTTTCTGCCGCTGGTGTTTGTCGCCTTGTGGTCTTCTGCCTTTGTCACCGCCAAGGTTGGCGTGCAATATGCGACACCCTTTGCGATGTTACTGCTACGCTTCATTCTGGTCAGCCTGCTGTTTGGCGGGGTGTTGGCCGCAACTCGTCTGTGGAGACATCGGACATCACAGAACAGGTCAAGTAATGCGACTGCTCTGCGACCCGATACCAACACCATTGCCCTGACGGCCCTTGTCGGCATCCTGCTGCATGGTGTGTATCTTGGCAGTGTGTTCTTTGCTCTGTCTGTCGGACTCTCAGCGGGCATTTCTGCGCTGATCGTCTCATTGCAGCCACTGCTGGCCTCAGCGCTTGCTGTCAGCCTATTTGGTGAAAAGCTTCACCGCTTTCAGATTATCGGTCTGATCACAGGTATTGCGGGTGTGGCTCTCGTCCTACTGCCAAAATTGGATGGCGGAATGCCACCACTTGGCCTGGCATCCGTGACCATTGGGCTCGCAACCATCACGGGCGGCACATTGCTGCAAAAGCAGATCGGTGGCCGGATTGACCTGCTACACAGTAATGTCGTGCAATCTGTTGCAGCAGCCCTGTTCTTTTCCCTGATTTGCCTGACAATTGAAACGCCGCAGGTGACATGGCAACCAGCGTTCATTGTGGCTTTGGCATGGCAGGTGCTGATGGTATCGGCTGGCGCCTATCTCATCCTGATGGTTTTGATCCGGCGAGACACCATGGCGTCGGTAAGCTCGCTACTGTTTCTGGTGCCCCCCGTTACAGCAATCATTGCTGCCGTTGGCTTTGATGAACCTCTGACCATTGTCAGCCTTGCAGGTTTTGCCATCACAAGTGTGGGCGTATATCTGGTGACGGGATACCGGGCAAAACCTGTTTAAGAAGCTAGCAGCTGACGTGCCAGATATTGAGCAAACTGGTGGTTTTCAGCTTCCATCCAGCTAAGCGGTCCAGGCACTCCGAGCGGAGACATAGCGCCCTTGAAAATGCCTTCAACAACGTGTTGATCCTCAACCTGAACGCGATCGAGAAAGGCTTTCTTTTCTGCGATTAAGGAGTCCCGGTCATTTGATGCCGCAAGCACTTCGGGGGCCAACGCAGCCCCATACCGGATCCGGGTACGGCTAGGCCCATCCGGTTGAAGCGCCAGATACCACAAATGATCAGGGCCAAGTACATACATATGTGATGGGAAAATAGTTGGCATCACTGATGTATGACGCCAACGACCTTCCAGCCTGTCATTGTCAGGATGTGCGCGACCGACCGGCGCCCCCTCGCTCTTGGTAAAGGTCTGATAGGCAAAACAGTCAAACATGCCACTTTCGGCGATGTCGTTCTCATCAACTGTAAAATGCGCCCCTACCGTGCTGCGGTGGGCCACCGGCAGATGGTAACTCTCCATGAAATTTTCGGTGAGGCATTTCCAGTTCGTGTTCCAGACATGCTCTTCTGAGAAAATGGTCACGTAATCTTGCTGCCGATAGCGCTCGATCATGGGCACAAGCGGCGCAAGCTGTGCCGAAACGGGCGGCAGATTCTGATCAAGCGTCAGATAAATCCAGCCCTGAAAAATTTCACACCTGACCGGCAACAGCCCAAGGTCGGCCGTCTCAAAACAGGCCGTGCGGTCCATGTGCGGAGCAGCAACCAGGTCACCCCGAAGATTATATGTCCAGGCATGATAGGGGCAGGTGAATTTACGGGCATTGCCGCGTCCCTCAACCAACCGCATCATCCTATGCCGGCAGACATTTGCGCGTGCATGGATGATGCCGTCCTGGCCCCTGATCACTATCACCGGCTGCGCTCCCAGCTCAAAGCACATATAGTCACCGACTGCCGGAATCTCGTCAGCACGACCCGCGCACTGCCAGCTTCTATTAAAGATGCGCGATTGTTCAAGCGCCAGTATTTCAGGTGACGTATAAAGAGCCTTTGGCGGTGCCGTTGCCTCTTCCAGAGGCTTGGCAGCCAACGCTTGAAGCTCATCAAGAATGGCGGTTACGGTTTGCATAACGTGACTGGTCTGTCCTTGCGTCAGGCGATTTTTGGAAACTCTTTACGCGCGAGCTCCAAATAGGCACTCCGCAGAGATTTTGTAATGGGGCCCGCCTCACCGTCTGCAATCACCGTGTTATCTATCCGGCCCACAGGAAGGACATAGATAGACGAGGCGGTAATAAACGCCTCATCCGCTTCAAGCACCTGATCCAGAGTATAGTTCTCTTCACGAATTCGAAGCTGAAATGTCTCGGCAACACGAAGCATGGTTTGCCGTGTGATGCCATGCAGGATGTCATTGGTGACCGGCTTTACATAGATTTCACGGTCCTTGATAAAGAAGAAACTGGACGACCCTGCTTCTGTCACAATGCCGTCAGGTGCAATCATCAGCGCTTCATAGGCACCGGCAAGATGGGCGGCCTGCTTTGCCATCACCTGCCCAAGAAGATTAGTCGTTTTGATATCCCTGCGAGCCCAGCGAATGTCGGGCGTTGTTGCCAGAGCCACCGGCTGGGCCGGCGCATCAGCGGCGAATTTTTCACCTTGCGTAAAGGCGAAAATATTCGGGACGTAGCTGTCATTATACAGGTAACTGCGATCCCCTGATCCGCGAGTTACCTGCAGATACATGAACCCTTCGACGGCACCATTCATTTCAATCAGCTTCATCAGTGCGGAAAGCATCTCTTCTCGTGACATGGTTGAAGGCATGTTCAACTCGCCAAGTGAGCGGTCAAGTCGATCCATATGATAGTCAAAATCAACGAGCTGCGAGTCCAGAATTCCGAACCCCTCATAAACTGAATCTGCGAACAGCAAGCCTCGGTCAAAGATCGGCACAGTCGCTTCGCCTTCAGGGATGAACTCCCCATTCAAAAAGACAATCCGTTCCACCATCTACCCCCTTTTGGCTCGTTGCCACTTAACTTTATCGTCAAAATACTCTGTTTCATTACTTAAGAAAATCGCGACATAAACTCACGCACACCTTCTTCCAATGGATCAGGCCAGCTCCGGCCAGCGCGCAGTAAATCGTGCAAGGTCCGCTTCATCCAGAGCTACGGACAAGGTTTCATTCCCCTGTTCGCTCATATCACGTGAACCAACTTCACCACGATCAAACAGCCAGGCACGGGCAGCACCATCAGCGGGCCCAACCGTAACGGTAATCTGCTGCCGTCCAGATCCGAGATGAACATCAATCGCAGCCAGCAGATCATCGATACCGTCACCTGTCAGAGCTGAGGTGAAGCTGCCACCTTCAAACAAATTTCCAAGCATCTCACGGGCCTGATCTGCTTCATCAAGCAGATCAGACTTATTCATCACGGACATTAGACGGTCAGCCTGCATATCTTCATCAATGCCCAGATCGGTCAGCACCTCGCGAACATCGCCAGCTTCTTCCGCGACAAGTGGAGATGCTGCATCATGAACATGCAGAAGAAGATCCGCCTGAACCACCTCTTCCAGCGTGCTCTTGAAGGCCTCAACCAGTTCAGTTGGCAGTTGGCTGATAAACCCTACCGTGTCTGCCAATACAATCTGCCGACCAGATGGCAGCTGGACAGATCGCATGGTCGGATCGAGGGTTGCAAATAACCGGTCTTCAGCGAGGATTCCGGCTTCTGT
>WTJS01000252.1 GCA_011524735.1 Alphaproteobacteria bacterium | reverse complement strand
GTTTGTATCGGCAGGAAAGTGTCAAAGGCACAATTAAAACTAAACTTATGATTTAGTTTTATATTTCGTTTATAGGAAACCTATTCCACCGTCACAGATTTTGCCAGATTACGTGGCTGGTCTACATCAGTTCCCTTTTCATAGGCTGTCAGATAAGCAAGGATCTGCATCGGCACCGAAAGCAAAAGCGGCGCCAGCAGAGGGTCCACGTCGGGAACCTTGATCACACTGTCAGCAAAATCAACCGTCCCTGCAGCGCGCTCTTCTGTTACGAGGATGATCCGCGCACCACGAGCACTGGCCTCCTGAAGGTTACTGGCTGCCTTGCCCATAACTTCATCAGCTGCCAGAAGCGCGACGACTGGGAGCCCTTCTTCAATAAGTGCAATAGGTCCGTGCTTCATTTCACCTGACGCAAAACCTTCAGCATGGATGTAGCTCAATTCTTTGAGCTTAAGCGCACCTTCCATCGCCACAGGAAACAGCACATCCCTTCCCAGATAAAGTGCTGAACGTGCAGATGTGAGCTCGTGCGCCACTGGCCTTATTTCATCAAACAAGCCAAGAGACTTACCAACCAAGGACGGCAACTTCTGTATCTGGCGGTGAATCTCATCCCGCCGTTCTGGCGTGATTTCACCTTTGGCTTCTGCCAAAGCAGCTGCAAAGCAGATGAGAGCAGTTAGCTGTGCTGTAAACGCCTTTGTGCTGGCCACGCCAATTTCAGGACCGGCACGTGTCGGCATGACCAGATCTGCCTCACGAGCAATCGTACTGCCCGCCACATTCACCAGACCAACCGTCCGCAACCCAGCCTCGCCTGCATGTCGCATCGCCATTAACGTATCCAGGCTCTCCCCAGACTGAGATATAGCCACCGCGCAGCTATATGCGCTGGTCACTGGATTCCGGTAACGATATTCCGAAGCAATCTCACAGGTGACGGGTACTCGGGCCAGGTTTTCAATCCAATATCGTGCCACCATTGCTGCGTAGTGACTTGTACCTGCGGCAAGCATGACAATACCGTCAATAGCAGCAAGCTCATCTCGCGGAATTGGCGTTGCCAACAGACCTTGCGAGTCTGTCATCGCAGCCAGAGTGTGGGCGATAGCATCCGGCTGCTCATGGATTTCCTTTTCCATGAAGTGACGGTACCCCCCCTTATCAACCATGCCCTGACTGGCCGCAACAATGACAACTTCGCGGTTAACAGGCGTTCCCTCGATATCGAACACCTCAACGCCATCCGGACGAACAATAGCCAGATCATTATCTTTTAGGTAAATGACGTTGCGAGTCAGATGTGCAAGCGCAACGGCATCAGAGCCCACAAACCCAGATCCATCACCAATGCCAATTGCAAGTGGCGACGCATTCCGCGCAACGATCATCATATCAGGATGATCGATATGCATCGCTGCAAGCGCGAAGGTCCCCTCAATCATTGACAATACCCTGACACCAGCATCCCGCGGCGAAAGGCCTTCATTGAAGGCCGCCAGAAATAAATGTGCCAACACCTCAGAGTCAGTTTCACTGGCAAATTTGTGACCCTCAGCCTCTAGCTCAGCACGCAAAACACTATGGTTTTCGATGATGCCGTTATGGACGATCACAACCTTATCGCCTGCAATGTGAGGATGAGCGTTGCGTTCGGAAACGCCACCATGTGTCGCCCACCGCGTGTGGCCAAGGCCAGAACGACCGTTGAGCGGACTCTCATGCATCAACTGAGACAGGTTTTTCAGCTTGCCAACCGCGCGTCGCATCTGAAAGCTATCACCGTCCTGAGTGACAACACCGGAACTGTCATATCCGCGATATTCAAGACGTTTGAGCGAGTCCAGTAGTGTCTCACTGCAGTCTTCGAGACCAACGGCCCCAACAATTCCACACATAAAGTCACTCCAAAATAATTTTTGCTGGCAGAGATTAAACCAGATGAAGATGCTCGCTCTTGGGCAATGCACCTTAACCCTTTAAAAAGAAGTCGCAAAACCCAAAAATACGTGCGCCACAAAATACCTTTTCGTGCCGCCAGACAGCCGGACCCAATCGGAAGAACCGCAGATAACGTTAAATATTATAATCCATTCTCATACTTGCTGAGGTCATTGCTCCAAGATGTTCAATGAGCTTATATAAGGCTATGCAGATTACAGCTATCATCCTTGCAGCTGGCAAGGGCACCCGCATGAAATCAGCTCTACCGAAGCCACTCCATCAGGTTGGTGGACGCGCTATGCTTGCCTGGAGCATCGATGCCGCACGTGCATCAGGGGCTGACAAGATCATTACCGTCCTGGGGCCAGATTCCGCGGACATGCAAAACTGGCTGGATGGGCAGCCATTTGCCATCCAAAAGGAACAGCTAGGCACAGGGAATGCCGTCGTTGCCTCTGAAAAAACAGTGGGGGGCGGTTCCGGCGTCGCCCTGATCATGTTTGCCGAC
>WTJS01000120.1:7851-10253 GCA_011524735.1 Alphaproteobacteria bacterium | reverse complement strand
CTGCGCAGGCAGAATGGCAGGCTGCGGGCGCGCAGAGGCGGGATCAGTGCCCTTTGCGGACGATACTCCATCGGGCAGATCGACAGCATAAAATGGGTGGGTGACAACCCCATTCTCATCAAGGCGATCCAGACTGGAGAGCGGCGCGCCCTTCAGAACTTTGGCCACCATATCGTTCCATTGTGCCGTCTCAGCGGCGGTAAATTCACCAGACGCGTTCGCCATGCCCATCGGTTTCTTTCTCATTCATGCCGGGCTATAGTTTGACAGATGTTTTGACGGTCATCAGGCGGGATGCCACGTTACGTGATGCAATGTCACGTGACGGATCGCGCACAGACCCTCTCAGCACAAACAGCCCACGGCCTTGTAGACGGCCAGAGGATAGCCAATGCAGGCTGGTAAAGCCACATCTGAATATGCGCCTGGTCCCAGGGCAGATGATCGTTCTGACACGGGTTACGATGCGCGCTGGTCATCGACAGACCGCGCCGTCTTCGCCTTCATCCTGTTGTTAGCCTTTAGCCGCACCGCTGCGATCATACTCAGCCCGTTAGACCTTGGTGTTGACGAAGCCCAATACTGGCTATGGGGCACTGGTTTCGATTTTGGGTATTATACAAAGCCGCCTCTGACCAGCTGGATTATCGGCCTATCTCACAGCCTGTTTGGCCACCATGTCTGGGCGGTGCGCCTGCCAGCACCCTGGCTACATCTGGCCACGGCGCTTGTCCTATGGCGCACTGCTGGCTGGATGGGCGGACCGGCAGGGGCAACGGCCGGGCGATGGGCCGCCTGCCTGTGGATGACACTTCCCGCAGTCGGTCTTGGCAGCTTTGTGATTTCAACCGACACGCCGTTGCTGCTGGCATGGTCAGTCGGTCTGATGGCCCTGATCGGCGTCATGACAGGCCACCTGCGCGTGAATCGCGGCATGGCACTGGCTGGGGCTGCCTTTGGGGCCGGGATGCTGTCCAAATATGCCGCCATCTATGCGGCACTTGGCATTATCCTGTTTGTCATTATTGATCGTAGTTGGCACCGCCAGCACCACGTCACACCGTTTGGACTTATACTGTTCGCAGCAGGCCTGCTGGCTGTTGCCAGTCCCAACCTGCTGTGGAATCTGGCGAATGATTTCAAGACAGTCAGACATCTTGGTGACAATGCGAATCTGGACCAGCAAAGCTATAGCCTTGGCAACAGCCTGACCTTTCTGGGGGCCCAGTTTGCAACCGCAGGGCCACTGGTCTTTGCGCTGATGTTCGGCATTTTAAGACTAAAGCGCGACGCAGCCATGCATGGATTACTTCTATGCTTTGGCCTGCCCCCACTCCTCATCATCATGCTGCAGGCGTTTCTGAGCGAGGCCAATGCCAACTGGGCTATTGTTGCCATGCCAGCTCTGACCCTGTGGCTCGCAGGCTGGCTTGCCAGTCGCGCACCGCGGCGACGCCAGAAGATTGGCCTTGCCGCGCTTGGCGTGAATGCGGGTCTGACGGCCGGTCTCATTCTGGTGACGGGCGCGGGCAGCTTTGGCCCCCTGACACCACAGTCGGACCCCCTCCGCCGGCTTCGCGGATGGGAGGCCCTTGCCAGCGATACCGCCAAGGCCCTTGCCCGTCATGACGCCAAAACAGTGGTCGCCGACCGGCGCGCCACCGCGGCCCTGCTAACCTGGCACTTCCATGACAGCGACATAGACATTCTCATTCATGACGCTGATGGCGTGCCAAGCAACCATTATGAACAGAATCGTGCCTGGACAGCCGCGCCGGGTCGCCGGTTGATTGCGCTGGATGGGCAGATGGTGCCACCCTCCATGAAAGGCGTGGTCTGGCAGGAAGCTGCGGCAGATGCCAGCCTTTCAGACGTGGCCATCAGCAGGCGGCGGAACCGCAGGCTGCATTTTCATTATGGTGTGGAAGCCCGCTAGGCAAACAGTCCATAACCGCCATCAGCACATAAAGAGGCCTGCTATGGCTGGCCAGTCTCGCTGCGCGTAATTCTGGCAAAAACCTGAAGGGTTTCTTCGCTGACATGATGCTCGACCCCTTCAGCATCCTCTTCAGCAATATCTTCAGGCACACCGATGCTGACCAGAAAGTCTCGCACAATCTGGTGGCGGGCCTTGCTGGCATTGGCAAGCGCCTGTCCAGCCTCGGTCAGGAAAATGGACCGATAAGGCTTGGTTTCAACCAGCTCTTCGCGTTGCAGACGCCGGATGATGGCGTTCACGGTTGGGCTTGTCACACCAAAGCGGGCCGCCAGATCAACCGCGCGCGCCTCACCGGTTTCGGCAATCAGATCGGAAATCATTTCGACGTAATCTTCGGCGACCTCAGATTGATGGGCCCGTCGGATACGGTCGAATTTCGCAGCGCTACCGGCGATTTCACCAG
>WTJS01000120.1:0-7841 GCA_011524735.1 Alphaproteobacteria bacterium | reverse complement strand
TTTCACCAGTGATCTGACCTGACTTGCCTGATTGTTCGGACATCAATGAATCCTGCGTGATGTAACTGCGGGGTGTGACGCTAAGCTATAAAGAGAGTCAACAAATTTAGCCACATCAAAATTTTTGCCAGATGTTTCGTTCGGTCGATCTCATGGTAGAAGCGATCGGTCAGCGGCATCACGCCGCAACGCTGTTGCACCTGCTGGCATGGTTGGGTAACTTCCAACGGTATGAGCTGACACGGCTAGGAGGGCTGTGGCAGGCACGCTTCCAACCAGATGGGGCCCCCATGGACAAGAGCACACAGACTGAACTTGAGGCTGCCGCTTTCCGTCGCCTTGTATCGCATCTTCAGGATCGCACCGATGTGCAGAATATCGACATGATGAACCTGGCGGGTTTCTGCCGGAACTGTCTGTCACGCTGGTATCGTGAAGCCGCTGGTGAGCATGGCATTGAGATGGAAGATAGCGCCGCACGTGAGACCGTATACGGCATGCCCTATGCTGACTGGAAAGCCCAGTATCAGACTGAAGCCACAGCCGAGCAAAAGGCAAAATACGACGCCATCCACAATCATAGCTGAATTTTGGATGGACGAAGGTCTGGTACAGTCGTTATACGGCTAACCGCGCAGGGCGGTTTACAGGGCAGGACACACCCTGTCCGGCATAACGCTGTATAACGGGTGTCGCAAAAGACACATATTCCAACACCATTCAGGCAAAAACCATTCAGGCAGGACACCTTCATCATGGTCATGATCCCAGGTAGCGGCGCGGGCGCCGAGCAGCTGACACAATTCATTGAACGAATCGAGCGACTAGAAGAAGAAAAGCGGGCTCTTATGGCCGACATCCGCGATGTCTATGCTGAAGCCAAAGCCACCGGGTTTGAGCCCAAGATCATGCGCCAGCTTGTCAAAATGCGGGCCATGGATCGCGATGTTCTGAATGAGCAGGATGAATTGCTGCAAACCTATCGCAACGCAGTCGGGCTTGTGTGACGCCAGATAACGCCGAAAGATAAAGACGCGGGACAACAGGAGCCTTTCAACGATGGACTCGTTTGGAGATAGACTGGCCGACGCCATTCTTAGCACAGGCACACCGCTATGCATGGGCATTGACCCGCATGCCAGCATGATACCCGCTCTGTTTGGCGACAGCAGCACGCCCGGCAGCCCGCAGACCCTTCGTGCCATTTCCGATTTCAGCATGGCCTGTCTTGCCGCCGCAAAAGGGCAGGTTGCCGCGATCAAACCGCAGGCTGCCTTCTTTGAGGCCCAGGGACCCGAAGGCGTGCGCATTCTTGCCGATCTGTCGCGCGCCGCCATCGCTGAGGGCATTCTGGTTATCATGGACGCCAAGCGTGGCGATATTGGCAGCACATCTACTGCCTATGCGGCCGCGTTGATTGGTCATGACGCCCCGTTTCCAAGCGATGCGCTAACGGTCAATCCGTATTTGGGGCTGGACACGCTGGAGCCCTTTCTGGAGCGTGCGGATGCCTGTGGTGCCGGCCTGTTCATTCTGACAAGAACCAGCAACCCCGGTGCGGGAACGCTGCAGGATCTAGATGTTGACGGACGTCCCGTCTATCAGCATCTAGCCGAGGCTTTGGCGCCACTGGCCGCGGCACGGCGCGGTACAAGCGGATGGTCTTCGCTTGGCATCGTTGCCGGGGCAACCTGGCCAGAAGAGGCAAAGACACTACGCAGCCTGCTTCCAGACGCGCCGTTTCTGGTACCAGGCTTTGGCGCACAGGGCGCCGGGGCAAGCCAGGCACTTGCTGGACTAAACCGCCAACCAGAGGGCTGGCAGGGTGGGTTGATCAACAGCACACGCGGCCTAATCTTTCCCAAATCGGCCGCCGGTGCCAGCAGCCATGCGGCCTGGCGTGACGCGGTAGATGACGCCGTCAGGGCCAGCCGGGGCGCACTCGCCAACGCTTAATTATTGCCAGTTTCTTTATGCTGGTTCACGACCTCGTTAGGTTGGGATTTTCGACTTTCTGACCATCCTTAACACCACTCATCATCAGTCATGATTTGACGAACGTATGGTAACTGGTCGGCGCACAGCGCCAGCGTGTTACCGCCGCAGAATGGTGAGCGGAATGAAGGAAAAGCTGACAGTCGGTATCTCAGGTGACGCCATTCGGGCCACAGCTGGCAAGGCCAGTGCCCCAGAAGCAGATATCACCACATCATCCGGCCCCCTCGCTACAGAAGTCACGCAGGGCCAGCTTGTCTGGTATAATGAGCGCAAGGGGTATGGGTTTGTAAGAATTGGTGAGGAAGAGGTGTTTTTACACCGGTCCACACTTGACCGGTTCGGACTGGTCAGGCTCCTGACTGGCGATCTGGTAACGGTATCACTCAGCACGAATGAACATGGGCGGGTCATTCAGGACCTGCTGTCGGTAGAGCGGCCTCTCAGCCCAACACCGCCGGCAGCCAGGGAGCCGGAAGAGGGCGAGGTGCGCGCTGTCGTGAAGTTTTTCAACGATCTTCGGGGCTATGGATTCGTCACCGCGGATGATGTGGATGAAGATGTGTTTGTACACTCTCGGGTGCTGAATGACTGCGGCTTTCATTCCCTGATCCAAGGGCAGAAGATCCTCGTCAAAATGGATGATTCCGGTCGCGGCCTGCAGGTGAATTCGGTTCGGTTGCTAGCTGAATAGAACTGGCCCACTAACCCGCGAAGAACCACCCTCAGCCAATTACCAGAGACGGTGCCAGTGAGGGCGCCAGTGAGGGCGCCAGTGAGGGCGCCAGTGAGGGCGCCAGTGAGGGCGCCATCTTGGCCCTTCCCTCCAGCCTGCGCACCGTCTAGTCTGCGGTCAAAGCGATGTTCGGGATGTCTTTCAAGGGCAGTTCGGCATTGAATGTCTGGGGTAGTTTGAGCGCGTCCATGTCCAATTCTTCTGTATCCTCTGCACTGCCCCAGCGCTGGCTGGGCGTGCTGATCGCCGCCTCCCTCATTGTCACCGTCACATTTGGTATCCGGCAGGTTTTTGGCCTGTTTGTTGTGCCGATGTCGGATGCGCTTGGCAGCGGTGTACAGATGGTGGCGCTGGCCATTGCCATCCAGAATCTTGTCTGGGGATTCACTTCTCCCCTCTTTGGCGCGCTGGCGGACCGAGTCGGCGCGTGGAAGGTCGCCATTCTTGGGTTGTTGATCTATGCCGGCGGGCTGCTTTCAAGTGCCCTGATCGTATCGCCTACTGGTCTGTATCTTGGCCAGATTCTGATTGGCATGGGTCTGGGAAGTGCTGGCATTTCAATTGCGCTAGGCGCTGTTGGCCGCGTGGTGCCAGCGGAAAAGCGGTCGCTTGCCTTCGGGCTTGTGACCAGTTTTGGCTCATTCGGTCAGTTTGCCCTGCTGCCTGTCACGCAAATGATGATGGGGGAATATGGTTGGCAGATGACACTGGTCCTTCTGTCCTTCCTGACCGGAGGCATGGTCGCGATGGCGCTTGGCATGCGCACAAATTCAGGCGCAAAGACGGCTGAAATTGCCGACCAGACAACCGGGGATGCCCTGCGGATGGCCGTGCGCAGCCGTGATTATCTGATGTTGACGGCGGGGTTCTTCGTCTGTGGTCTGCAGCTTGTTTTTATCACGACCCACCTGCCTGTCTATCTGAATGACAGCGGCATTGACGCTCAGATCGCCAGCTGGGCGCTGGCGCTGATTGGATTGTTCAACATTATCGGGGCGTTTGTCTGTGGCTGGCTTGGCGGCCGCATCTCGAAACGCAAGACACTGGCAACTGTCTATCTGCTGCGCGGCGTCTTCATGTGTGGCTTCTTCCTGATGCCAGCCACCCCAATGACAGCGCTTATCTTCGGTGCGCTGATGGGGCTTTTATGGCTTGGCACCATACCGCTGACCAGCGGGCTGATCGTTGTGTTCTTTGGCCCAAAGCATCTCAGCATGCTTTATGGCATTGCCTTCACCTCGCACCAGGTCGGGTCCTTCATGGGCGCCTGGCTTGGCGGCGTGCTGTATGACATGACTGGCAGCTATGACATCATGTGGGGGCTGAATATCGCCGCCGCCCTGTTCGCTTTTGGCATCAACTGGATGCTGCGTGAAGCGCCTGTTTCACCAGCTCAGCCGGCGGCAGCCTGAAGTCCAGAGTTATTCCTGTTCGCCAAGCCAGCGTTCGGCATCAAGAGCGGCCATGCATCCCATACCCGCTGCTGTCACCGCCTGCCGATAAATCTTGTCAACACAGTCACCAGCCGCGAACACACCCTCGACTGAGGTGCGGGTGCCGCCCTGTTCAGCAAGGATGTATCCTTCTTCATCAAGATCAAGGACGCCGCGGAACGCCGCGGTTGCTGGGTCATGGCCGATGGCAACGAACATGCCTTGCACATCGATCTGCTTGGCATCTTCACCTGTTGTCGATTCCAGCCTTAGCCCGGTCACACCAGCATCATCACCAAGAACTTCGGCGACGGTACGGTTCCATTCCACCTTGATCTTGTCATGCTTGAGAAGACGATCCTGCATGATCTGCTCGGCACGAAGCGAATCCCGGCGGTGGATCAAGGTCACAGAGTCGCAGATATTGGCAAGATAAAGCGCTTCTTCCACCGCTGTATTGCCACCGCCAATCACCGCAACATTCCGTTCCTTATAGAAAAATCCATCACAGGTGGCGCAGGCCGAAACACCACGACCGTTGAACGTCTGTTCGGATTCAAGACCAAGCCAACGCGCCTGGGCACCCGTTGCCACAATCACCGCATCCGCCGTCATGGTGTCGCCACCATCCAGCGTCAGCTTGAAGGGCCGCACGCTGGCATCAAGCGATGTCACAATGTCATACATCACGCGCGCGCCAACATTTTCAGCCTGGGACTGCATTTCGGTCATCAGCCAGGGCCCCTGGATCACATTTGCAAAGCCAGGATAGTTTTCCACATCAGTCGTAATGGTCATCTGACCACCTGGCTGCAAGCCGGCAATAATGACAGGTGACAGATTGGCTCGCGCGGTATAGATGGCAGCGGTAAGGCCGGCAGCGCCGGCGCCAATGATGACAACTTTTTCGTGCGTGGTGCTGGACATATCTATCTTCTCAATCTGTAGCCATGTGAGGTGACCGCATTATGGCCACCTGGCAATCTGCTGTGGGGAGGCCAAACATTCATAGTGCGGCCTGAGGTAAGAGCGGCATTTCACCATGCCAAATCTGTTGAATAATGGTAGCGTCCGCAGGTCATGATTCCAAGCCCGTTCCACGTCAACCGCCCGATGATTTTCAGCACCGCCACATGGCTGGTCGCGGCTGCCGCCTTATTTCTGACTTTGGCTCCAACACAAACCCCAGCTGACAGTCAGCGCGCGGGACAGCTCATGCAACTAGCCGGGGTCAACCACATAGCTGGCAAAGCCATTGAAGGTGGGATCATCCTGGCGCAAACACGGCCTGACAGCACTATCACCCTTGATGGAAACGCGATTCCAGTGGCGGCTGACGGGCATTTCATCGTCGGTTTTCACCGGGATAGCGATGACGCGATGACCGTTGCCGTCACGCATTCTGATGGAACACAGGACAGCCTAATGCTGACGCCTGCCCAGAGAGTTTATGACATTCAGCGGATTGACGGGCTGAAGCGAGACTATGTCAGCCCGCCACAGGCGGTTCTGGATCGGATTGCGGCGGATTCAGCCATGGTGCGCGATGCACGGCAGGCCATCGATGCCGGCCATCAGGAAGGCAATTTCATCGCCGGATTTGACCGCCCTGCCGAAGGACGGGTGACAGGAATTTATGGAAGCCAGCGCATCCTGAACGGGCAGCCGCGGCAGCCGCATTACGGGATCGACATCGCCGCACCGCGCGGCACACCAGTCAAGGCCCCGGCCGGCGGCCACATTACCATGGTCAGCGATCTGTATTTTTCAGGCTGGACCATCATCATGACCCATGGCATGGGGCTGAATTCCGCTTTTCTTCATCTTGACGACGTTAGCGTATCGGTCGGACAGGACATAAAACGCGGCGAGGTCATCGGCACAGTGGGATCAACAGGACGGTCTACGGGTCCGCATCTTGACTGGAGACTTGACTGGCAGGGCCGCCGGCTTGACCCGGAGCTGGTCAGTCGCCAGTTACTAGTCAGCATCCAAAATTAGTCTCCGGCAGATGTGAGCTGACCTTATGGCGAAAACCATTTTCATCTTTGGCCTTGGATTTGTCGGACGACCACTTGGGCACCGCCTTGCCGCATCGGGGTGGGACATTCGCGGCACAACAAGACAGCCTGAAAAGCTGGCTGGCGAGGCGGCGGCTGGATGGCAGATACATCAGTTCAGTGACCAACATCCGCTTGCCGATCCCGAGGCGGCGCTCCACGGGGTGGATGCCATTCTGACCACAATCACGGCGATTGGAGGTAGTGATCCGGTACTGGACGCACATGGCGAGCTGCTGTCGACATTTGCCGGATGGACTGGCTATGTGTCGGCAACATCGGTCTACCCAGACAAACCAGAAGGCTATTGCTATGAGGACACACCGCCGGAACCAGCAACGGCGAGAGGACGGGCCCGTGTCGTTGCAGAACGCCGGTGGCAGGACATGCTGAAGACAGAGATTTTCCGTGCCGCCGGCATTTATGGCCCGGGCCGGAGTCCCTTTGACGGGTTACGCGACGGCACCGCGCGCATCATCGAAAACAAGGGGCAGTTCTTTAACCGCATCCATGTTGACGACATCTGCCGTATCATTGAGGCCGCCATGGCATCACCCCGACCAGGACGGATCATCAATCTTGCTGACGAAAAGCCGGCACCACAGGGTGACGTCGTGAGACACGCCGCCAGCCTGCTTGGGGTGACGCCGCCGATGCCGCAGACATTGGAAGAGGCCAATCTGTCCCCCATGGCCCGAAGCTTTTATGTGTCACGACGAAAGGTCGCGTCCAAGGTTATTGGCCCAGAACTGGGTCTGAACCTGCTTTATCCAGACTATGAGAGTGGCCTTGCCGCCATCCTGAAAGCCGAGCAGAACCCCGACGATTAAACGCCGCCAGCCCGGCAATGGTCGATAATGATCTGGACCTCCTCTGCCGACCCAAAAATGAGCGGCACTCTCTGGTGAAGATGGGCTGGCACAACATCCATCACCGGATCAACACCAGTGGTGCAGACGCCGCCAGCCTGCTCGACCAGAAAGGCGACGGGCGCAGCCTCATAAACATAGCGAAGGCGTCCCTCTTCATACCCCTTGCGTTGATCTGCAGGGTAGAGAAACACACCCCCGCGGGTGAAGATGCGCCAGCCATCCGCTACAAGCGACGCCACCCAGCGCATGTTGAAATTGCGCCCTCGATCGCCATCCTCACCAGCAAGGCACCCATCAACATAGCGCCGAATGGCCGGCTGCCAATGGCGGTGATTGGACATATTGATGGCAAACTCACTTGTGGTCGCGGGAATCTGGACGTGTTCCTCAACAAGCTGAAACACGCCGTCTGAATCCATGCGGAAAGAGGCTGTGCCCTTGCCAACGGTGACCAGCATCGTTGTCTGCGGACCATAGACCACATAGCCTGCTGCCAGCTGGCTTCGTCCAGGCTGCAGATGCCCCTGATCCGCTGGTAGTACCGAGAAAATAGTGCCAACAGACAGGTTCACCCCAATGTTGGATGATCCGTCCAGCGGATCGCAGGCCACGATGACCTGACCGTCAGGATCAAGATCGATGGCATCATCACGTTCCTCTGACAGATAGGCTGCGACGCCGGCCCGGCTGACCGCCTCCAGAACCAGCTCATCCGAAATGACATCCAGTTTCTTCTGGGTATCAC
>WTJS01000091.1 GCA_011524735.1 Alphaproteobacteria bacterium | reverse complement strand
GGCCCATACCGTCACGGATGACTTTGCCACCTCCGAATTTCACCTCTTCGCCACAGGTGGTGAAGTCCTTTTCAACCTCAATAATGAGGTCGGTACCGGCAAGGCGCAGCCTGTCGCCAGTTGTTGGGCCATACATATCCGCATAGGCAGCGCGGGATATCTGCTTTGGCATTATAGCTCTCCCATGATCTGCTGGTTGAAACCATAGACACGGCGTGCACCTGACAGCGGTACAAGTGGGACCTCCCGCTGCTGGCCAGGTTCAAATCGCACGGCCGTGCCTGCGGCAATATCAAGTCGCATGCCGCGGGCTGTTGCCCTGTCAAAATCGAGGGCTGGGTTGGTCTCGGCAAAATGATAATGACTACCGACCTGAACAGGCCGGTCACCAGTGTTGGCTACGATAAGTGTTATCTGTTCCGCACCGTCATTCAGCGTAATGGTGCCCTCTGCCGGTATGAGTTCGCCTGGGATCATGATGTGCCTCCCTTGCGAATGGGATGATGCACTGTCACCAGTTTGGTGCCATCTGGGAAGGTTGCCTCGACCTGAACATCGTGGATCATTTCCGGGATGCCTTCCATACACTGTTCCGCCGTGATCACATGGGCTCCAGCTTCCATCAGATCGGCAACGGATCTGCCATCTCGTGCCCCTTCAACCACAAAGTCTGTGATCAGGGCTATGGCCTCTGGGTGGTTCAGTCTCACGCCGCGGTCTAGCCGTCCGCGGGCGACCATCGCAGCAAGGCTGATCAGCAGCTTGTCTTTCTCTCTGGGAGTCAGTTTCATGTCTTACCTCATGTGTGCCAAACTCGGGGCAGATGCTGTCCACGCAGGAATTTCAGAATATGGTGAAGGTCGGTTTTGCCGCTCATCGTCTGGGCTGCCAGCAGGCGCAGGACGAGGCGGTCCTGCCATACCGACGTGGCAACGCGGGATGTCAGGCTGGGAAGAGCGGTCTTGATGTCAGCTTCGATCTGTTCAAGGCGAGGGCCAACATAGACAAGTGTTGCTGCCATCTGCGCTCCGGCGCCGCCGGCAGGAGCCGCCAGCAGCGTTGCGACATCGTCGGTGAGAGACAGTGCTTCTGCGTGAACTAGTTCACCATTACGGCGAATGCGCCAGCGATCGGTAAAATGACATTTTTTGAGCTGTTCGCCCATGGCGTGCCGACCAAAGACAAGGGGTTCCAGAACAAGGCATTCGCTACTGCTGTCCAGATCAACTTTAATTCTGCGGGCGATCCGACACTGGTTAAAAAGGATGGTCTCCTGCGGCAACCAGTGTAGCTTTGCACCGTTGGTTGCCGTCAGATGGACGTCGATGCTGGCAATATCTTTGGTGCTGCTCTGGTAGGCGCGCTCTGCAGCTTGTGTTGTGACCACCAGCGGACTGGCGGCCGCTTCGCAAAAATATTGATAGCTGTCCCCACCTGTTATCCCGCCGGCGGTGTTGATAAGCACGACCTCATTCATGGAGCCATATGTGCGCGGAAGAAGAGCTTTCGCTGCACCGCGTTGATACAGCTTCACCAGATTGTCATTGTCAAAGGTAACCGCTGCCGAGCCATAGGACCGCTGGTGCACTTTTGAAGCTGTCACAATACTAGTCATCAAATGGAAACATACTTGGTAACGGGCCGAGTGTCGCTGTCTTAAATAAGCCGACCTTCAAACCGTACCGTTTGACCAGGCAAACATCGAGAACAATAATCTGCCATGGGAGCTGCAGAAATTTGCCCCCAACTATGAATGATAAGTGGGTCTAGTTTTATTGCTGGGTGACAATATGTACCGATCACCACGGCCGAAAGCCTGCAGAAAAAACCCTGAGCAGATTACCTTTTTGGCTAGAGAATTTGGCTCAGGAATTCCTTTGTGCGCGGATCCTTGGCTTCAGAAAAGAAAGTTGCTGGCGGGCCATGTTCAACAATAACGCCATTGTCTGTGAAGTAGATGTGATCGGCGATTTCTCGGGCAAACCCCATTTCATGGGTAACAAGAATGCAGGTCATGCCTTCCTGTGCCAGATCTTTGATGGTGACAAGGACCTCTTTCACTGTTTCCGGATCAAGCGCAGCTGTGACCTCGTCAAACAGCATGACATCGGGGCTCATGGCCAATGACCGTGCTATTGCGACACGCTGTTGCTGCCCGCCTGATAATTCACCCGGATAGGCGTCCTCCTTGCCCTCAAGCCGGACTTTCTTCATCAGATCTTGGGCCCTGCGGCGTACGTCTTCTTCATTCTCCTTCAACACCAGCGTCGGGGCCATCATGATATTTTCAAGCGCTGTCTTGTGCGGGAACAGGTTATATTGCTGAAATACCATTCCAACTCGCTTCCGAAGCGCCAGCTTGTCAAGTTTGGGGTCAGTCAGATCGATTCCCCGTACAGTTATGCTGCCGCCTTGAATGTCATTGAGCGCGTTTACACATCTGATCAATGTCGATTTGCCCGATCCGGAAGGTCCAATGATACAGATGACCTCACCTTTCATGACATCAAGCGATACCCCCTTCAGTACTTGGAGTTCGCCGAAATATTTATGGACATCCTTGATGGAAACAATGGGGTCCTTGTCAGTCCAATCGGTCATGAACACCTCCTAAAGTTTGACGGCATACCTACGCTCAAGCGCAATGGTCACGCGGGCGATCGGATAGCAGTAGAAGAAAAACAAGGCCAGTGCGAAGGAGTAGAACGGCACCAACAGCTCTGGGTGGTTGTTCTCGGCCTCCATTGCTTGACGCGACAGGGTGATGATTTCTTCAACCCCTAACAGCGAACATAACGGTGTGGCCATGGTCAGGATTGCGTACCAGTTCATCCAGGGTGGGATCATCCGCTTGAAACATTGAGGCAGGATGATCCGCCACAGCGTCTGCTGTCTGCTGAATGCCAAACTCTCTGATGCCTCCCACTGCGCTGTTGGGACTGATTGAACAGCACCGCGCACAATCTCTGAAATATTCGCCATAATTGGGAGCGACAGGCCGAACACTGCTTTCATCCAGTCTGGAATGGAAATGATGTAGCCAAAAATCACGATTTCAAAGGGTAGTGCCAGCAACACAATGAACAGGATCACCAGCCAAGGCGAATTACGGAACAGTTGGGTGATGAACCAGCAGGACCGCCGCACAAGAGCAAATTTGGAGATCTGTCCAAGGCCGAGGACAGCGCCTGCTACTGTGCCAAACAGCATCGCAAACATGGAAATCAGAATGTTGAAAAGGAAGCCTGACATAAACAGGAATGGGATCCATTTTGTCAGGGTTGAAAATGCTGTTGTAATGGTGAATTTACCGGCGGCATGCCCGTAAACCGGCCACAGAACCAGTGGCATGAGCAGTAGCAGCATCGTCCACCATGGCAGATTGGCCAGCCATTGCGTTGCGGACGGGCCGCCCAAGGGCAGTCGATAGGGATGCATCACAGCAAGGTCGGTGCTAGCCGCGCGCTCGACGCCGGGAAGTTTACGGCCACGACGTCCACGGTGTTGGAATTTAACTGCCATAGCCTGGGATCCTCATCGTTTTTTCCCAGCGGCTCATACTCATAACCAGCAAACCGACAAGAACGATATAGACAACAAAGACCAGCAGCATCGTCGGGTAGAGAGCTGAGGGATAGTCATTCCAGATGGTGACTGACTGGTAGAGAAGCTCCGGCACTGCAATGCCAAAGGCCTGTGTTGTTGTTTTCACAAGATTGACAAGATTGTTGTTCAGCGCTGGCAGGGACACACGCAGCGCAAGTGGCAAAACCACATACCGATATGTCTGTCCGCGCGAGAATCCAAGCGACTCCGACGCTTCGCGGGTGCTTTCGGGTACGGCCTCAATACCTGCGCGGAAAATTTCGACATTGAAGGCGCCGGCGAAAAATGAGAGTGAAATGATCGCCCAACCCACATTGGAGATGATCGGCACCTCCAGCCATCCGTCAGGACTATAGGTTGGCGTGAACTGACCAAGGGCAAAATAAAAGAACAGCAGCTGCACATAGGGTGGCGTATTGCGGAAAAATTGGATGTAGCCCTGAACGATGCTTCGTAGAATGACGTTGCGGCTGCCCTGAGCAAAGGCGCCAAGCACGCCAATCACCATCGACAGAATGAGACAGGCTACGGACAGCTGTATGGTCATCCAGATGCCAGACAGGATTTTGCCTTGCTGCACTGGCTGATACATCCAGATGAAGTTCCATCTTGGATAGTCTTCGGCAAGTTGGCGGAAAAATTCAGCTAAAAAATCCATGGGTATGTGGGTAGCCCCGCCAGTTACCTGACGGAGCCCCTTTTACATTCTAGTAAACTTAGTCAGCCAGCCAATCCTTCATCCGTTCCTGATAATTGACAAGATACTGGGTTGGCTTGATACCCCATTTCTTCTCAAGCTCAATGAGCGAGCCGTCCTGATGCCACTGGTACTGCATGCCGGACATGAAGCGGCCAAACACGCAGTTGCGCTCCTTCGACGGAACGGCGAGCGCCCATGGGTTGTCATCCTCTGAGGTCAAAGGCATTTCAAACTCGTCCCATTCGCCGGAACTCAGATCCGATCCAATGGAGCTGTCATCATAAACCCAAGCGATACACTTCTTGTCACGCAGCGCCTGCTTGGCTTCCGCATTTCCGGTAAAGGCTATGATTTTGGCACCATAGCGCTCTTCAACAATCTGATTGTAGAATGCGCCCTGTTTGCCGCAGACAGGCTTGCCACGCAGATCTTCCCAGCTGCTCAGGCCAAGGGCCTTTGGTGACATGACGTTCGTGCCGGATGTGTAGTAATTCGGACCTACAATACCAACAATTTCACGGCGATCTTTACGATCTGACATGGTGGCAATCATCAGATCAATTTTGCCATTCTCCAGAAACTGCATCCGGTTGGAAGACTGCACGGCAACCAGTTCAATGTCGACGCCCATTTTGGCGGCAACGTCCTTGGCCATGTCGATTTCCATTCCAACGATCTCGCCGCTGGTATCACGATAGCCCCATGGCTTGTAGTCAGCCTTGACGCCAACAACAATCTTGCCACGCGACATTACTTTGTTCCACACGTCATTCGTGCAGGTGCCATGTCCGCCAGCCGACGCTGCAAAAGGTGCTAGTGCAAAGGCGCCGGCGAGAGTGGTTGCAAAAAGTTTTTTGATCATAAAATGACCTCCCTTGGTGGTTTTGGTGGCTTATGGCCACTCTATGTATTCCCCATTTCTTCTGGAGAATTCTTCTGATTTTTCGATGTTAGTTTGGATGTTTGCCTCTGCCTTAGCAACCATCAACCCGATCAGCGTTTCAAATAGGTAGAGAGCGCCAAGCTGTGATGCGAAAAAATGTTGATTTGAAGTGGCAACAATGAGGGTCTCATTGGCTAGCTTTGCTACAGGCGATTGCATGCTGTCGGTGATGGCAATCACTCGGGTGCCAGAGTTTCGAGCAGTCTCTGCAAGCGCTAGAGTGCTTGTCGCATAGGGCATCACACTCATACATATCATCACATCATTCGGGGTTAACTTGCGAGCTTGGCTTGCTGCGCTACATGGCTCTGCCCCCAATACCTCCCAGTTGTCGAAAGCAAGCGACGCAACATACCCAGCATACGCCCCGATATGTCGTTGTCCCATTTGTGCATTGATGAACACCATGCGTGCCGCCAGAGTGATATTTGCAATCCGCTCAATTGCTGCAGGATCTGCGTTTACCATCGTTTCGTTGATGTTACGCATTGATTGCTGGCCGTATCCAACATGGTAGTGACTGTCGGTGCCGACCATGTGACCAGCCCGCAGAGCCTCGGCTCTTTCGTGATAGCCGCTGTAGGTGTCCTTGGCAGCAACCCGGCAGGCTGACTTCAGATCTTCATAGCTGTTGAAACCCAATGTTCTAGCGAGCCGCGAAAATGTTGGGGGGGGCAGACCCGCTTTGCTGGCTATAGAGCGCATCGAATGAAATGAAACCTCAATAGGATTCGCAACAATGTAATCGGCCGCTTGGCGGAGCTGCGGCGTCAATTCTGGTGCGTGTTTTTCAACGATCTCCTTGAGGCTCATTGAGCTGTTCCTTGCTTCATAGTGTAACAATCGTAACAGGATTGCAATTATGGATCAATTGTTACATTTTTATAAGGCAAAGGCTTTAGTGGCATCGAGACACTGACATGGAAAATGACGCAACAATTCCCGCACAGGCGTCTGTCGTTGTAATTGGCGGCGGTGTGATGGGATGTTCGACCCTCTACCATCTCGCAAAATCTGGTGTTCGTGACGCTGTTTTGCTTGAGCGCAATAAGTTGACTTCCGGAACCACATGGCATTCAGCAGCCCAAGTGCGGGCACTCAGGTCAACGAGGAACCTTACTGATCTGGTTCGCTATTCAATTGATCTGTATTCGCGGCTTGAAGAGGAAACTGGTCAGCAGGTCGGTTGGATCAACAAAGGGTCTTTGTCCATTGCGACCAACGAAGATCGGATGATTCATGTCCGCCGACAGGCGGCGCTTGCCGGTTTGTTTGGCATGCAGGCTGATACCATTTCTGCGGGTGAGGCAGCCGAGCGCTGGCCGCTGATGAACCATGCGGATGTTATTGGTGCTGTTTGGTCGCCAGATGATGGTCGCGTTAGTCCTTCTGATCTGTGTGCGGCGCTGGTGAAGGGGGCGCGGGCGGAAGGCGCAAAGATATTTGAAGATACTGGTGTGGTTGGGATCCTGACCAAGAATAACAGGGTTGTTGGTGTGGAGACTGATCAAGGCACGATTAAGTGTGACGCCATAGCGCTTTGCACAGGATTATGGAGCCGTGAAGCTGCTGCAATGGCAGGTAGTGAGGTGCCTGTCTGGCCGTGCGAGCATTTCTACCTTCTGACCAAGCCAGTGCCCGGTGCGGAGGGGAATTTGCCGACGCTCTCGGACCATGATGGCCATTTGTACATCCGGGATGACTCCGGAGGCCTTCTTGTTGGTTGCTTTGAACCAATGGGCAAATCGATTGACCCTGAAAGGATTGGGTCTGACTTCGCATTTCAGTTGCTACCGGAGGACTGGGATCATTTTGAGCCGATGATGTACAATGCGCTTCATCGCCTGCCATGCCTGGAGCATGCTGAAGTCAAGATGCTGCTAAATGGGCCTGAGAGTTTCACGCCTGATGGCAGTTTTCTCCTTGGTGAAACAGCTGAAACAAAAGGACTGTTCCTTGGTTGCGGTATGAATTCTGTTGGTGTGGCAACCGGGGGTGGTGCTGGGATGGCGCTGGCGCATGCTATTCAACATGGGGCACCACCAGCAGATCTTCATGAGGCGGATCCAAAGCGCTTCGATGCATCAGTGAATAGTGCTGAAGCATTGATTGCCCGTGTGCCTGAAGCACTTGGCAAGCATTATGAAATCACCTATCCGGGACGCCAATGGACAACGGCGCGTAACCTTCGCAAGCTGCCACTTCACGATGTTTGGCAGGCAGAAGACGCATTCTTTGGTCAGGTCTTCGGGTTTGAACGCCCTTTCTATTTCAATAAAGGACATGATCCAGTTTTGACCTTTGGTAAACCTGACTGGTTTGATCAAGTCGGGAGAGAGGTAGCTGCAGCGCATGAAGCAGCCGGTATAACCGAGCTTTCCAGTTTCGGTAAAATTGAGATTTCCGGGCCTGACGCACTTTCTTGTCTTGAGCAAATTTGTACGAATCGTATTGACAGACCCATTGGGCGGGCCTGCTACTCACTTATGCTCAATGATGACGGTGGGATCGAAAGTGACCTTACGGTGTTTCGGCTTGGCAAAGATCATTTCCGTCTCATGGTTGGAACTACGGCAGTGAAACGTGATCTGTCTTGGATCTGGGCTCACTGTCCAAAGGGTGCTGACTTAAAGATTGATAATGTAACTGAGAAATACGCCGTTTTAGGATTGTCAGGTCCTGATACACCGCGAATAGCTACGGCACTCAACGCTGAATGGATGAATGAAATCGGTTACTTTCAGCATAGAGAGGGCCAGATTGGCAGCCTATCGGTTCGCGCTGCGCGTCTGTCTTATGTTGGCGAGGCTGGGTGGGAACTGACATGTCCAGCGCAGGATGCGCGGGCACTATATGATCTGCTGGCAAAGGAAGGTGTAAGGCCGGTTGGGGCTTTTGCCCAGACGGCGATGCGGATAGAGAAAGGGTTTCTTTCCTATGGCCATGATTTGGATACGGATGTCACCCCTCAGATGGCTGGTCTGGAATTCGCGCTGGCAAAAGACAAGGCCTTTATTGGGAAGCATGCCCTTACGAAACGTGAGTCACCTCCTTCACGTTTGGTGTCGCTTGCCTTTGAGGATAGAAATGCGGTGCCTCTTGGCAACGAACCAGTTTTGTTGAATGGCAGGATCATCGGTAAGACCACTTCGGCGGCCTACGGTTACCGCGTCGACCGTCCTGTAGCCATTGCACTCGTCGCAAGCAGTGCGGCATCAGATGAAGCTTTTGTTGAAGTTGATGTTGCTGGTGTCCACTTCGCCTGCCGACTGTCCAATGGGCCACTATTTGATCCGGCAGGGCGCCGGATGCGGTCTACCAAATAGAGGTGGGCGCATGTCACAGGTTTTTCCGCGCAGCATGAAATCCAACTACCCGGTCGCTGTGGCCGGGGATGGTTGCTACATCGTCGACTCTGAGGGCAAGCGCTATCTAGATGGGTCTGGAGGTGCTGCAGTATCCTGTCTGGGCCATAACCATCCGGCTGTGATAGAGGCGGTGACCTCACAAATTGGCAGCATGGCCTTTGCCCACACAGGCTTTTTCACATCCGAGCCGGCTGAGAAACTGGCTTCACTTCTTGTTGCGCATGCGCCTGTGGGCATTGAGCATGCTTATTTTGTGTCTAGCGGTTCTGAGGCGGTTGAGGCGGCGCTGAAGCTGGCCAGGCAATATTTTGTAGAAGTTGGCCAGCCCCAGAGACATCATGTGATTGCCCGACGACAGAGCTATCATGGCAATACACTTGGTGCGCTGGCGGCAGGTGGTAATGCCTGGCGACGGCAAATGTATGATCCCATACTCGTTGAAACCAGTCATATATCCCCCTGCTATGCCTATCGCGAGATGCAGGATGGAGAGAGTGAAACCGCGTTCGCCCATCGTGTGGCAGATGAGCTTGAAACTGAAATCCTGCGACTTGGCCCAGAAAATGTGATGGCATTTGTGGCTGAACCGGTTGTAGGGGCAACGCTTGGTGCGGTGCCTGCCTCCGATGGGTATTTTGCGCGTATCCGGAACATCTGCGACCGCTATGGCGTGCTGTTGATCCTTGATGAGGTGATGTGCGGCATGGGCCGCACCGGCCATCTGTTTGCCTGTGAAGCGGATAATGTTCGTCCGGATATTGTAACAATTGCGAAAGGGCTTGGTGCAGGCTACCAACCGATCGGCGCAATGCTTTGCAGTGCCGAGATATATAGAGCGATCGAAACTGGAACTGGGTTTTTCCAGCATGGACATACATATCTTGGTCACCCTACGGCCTGTGCCGCCGCACATGCCGTTGTCACGACGCTCTTAGACGAGCAGCTGATTGGCAGGGTAAGTGAGCAGGGCGCTAGGTTGATGGCAGCATTGCGTGACAGCTTTGGTAACCACCCTCATGTTGGCGACATTAGAGGATGCGGGCTGTTTCTGGGGATGGAGTTTGTAGCTAATCGCGAGACCAAGGCGCCCTTTGATGCTGGTCTGGCGATCCATAAGCGGTTCAAGGCAGCGACCTTCGAAAACGGTTTGATCTGCTATCCGATGGGAGGCACCGTTGACGGCCGTCACGGTGACCATGTGCTGCTTGCGCCGCCTTTCATAATCTCTGACGCGCAAATCGATGAATTGTGTGACAAGCTGCAAACAGCCATGAAAGAGGTGCAGCTTTGACTGAGATCAGACGCCTAGATTTGTGTCTAAGCCCAATCCAACAGGCCAGTCCATGACACGGGCTCCGTTCTCAGACCGGCTGACGAAGGGGCCTACCGTTCTGATGGACGGGGCCATGAATACTGAGTTGAGCCGGATGGGACTCCAGTTCAACACGGAGGAATGGTTGCAGGTAAACTGCACATGCCCGCAGATAATTGCTGAGATTCACGGCAATTATGCCCGTGCTGGTGCTGAGGTGCATATTGCAAACTCTTTCGCCACAGCGCGCCATGTACTTGCCGATTTTGGTCTTGAGGCTGAGTTTGAGTCTTTGAACCGGGCAGCCATTGAGGTCTGCCGTGAAGCGATAGACGCCGCATCTGATCGCGAACAGTGGGTTGCTGGATCAATTTCGACCTATGCGCCTGGTCATGATCGCACCCGGTTGCCCAATGCGGCGGTACTGGAGCGCAACGCTGCCGATCAAGCTGAAACTCTGGCCAAGGCAGGTGCCGATCTGATTGTATTGGAAATGGTGTTTACTGTTGAGCAGGCGGTGGCAATGCTGCGCGGGGCGATGTGTGCGGGCCTGCCTGTGTCAGTCGGCTTTGTCTGCGATGTGGCGGTTGATGGTCGTGCTGTGTTGGGAAATTCCCGCGTTGCTCCCACTGATGAACATATCTTGTCTGTGGCGGATGCAATTTCGACGATCTTTGAAATCTGCCCGCCAGCGAAGGACACGATTGTCACTGCCATGCATTCAGAACTGGAAGACACTGGCCCGGCCCTGGCTGCCATCGCATCCGTTTGGGACGGGGCAAAGGCTGTCTACCCAAATACCGGGCAGTATAAGCAGCCAGGCGGTTGGGATTTTGATGCCTGTTGCAGTCCAGATGTATTTCGACTGGCCTGTGACGACTGGCTTGCAACTGGCGTTGATATGATTGGGGGCTGCTGCGGCGTAGGGCCCGCCCATATTCAGGCTCTATGCCAGAAAATGGGGGCTAGATCACATTCATAACTGCGATGAAAGAGAGAGTTTGACTGGCCTGCAAGGCAGGCCAGTCTGATGTTTCAATTGGCTTAGGCGTAAATTTCGCTTGAATAGCGGGCCGCAAGATAGGCCTCAAGCCCCTCAATGCCACCTTCGTGACCATAACCGCTGGCCTTCAGCCCTCCGAAAGGCGTTTCCACTGAATGCACATGAAGGGAATTGACCGCCAGCATGCCCGTTTCAATTTCCTGCTTCAGAATACCTGCAGTGCCTGCATTGCTGGTAAAGGCGTAGGCTGCAAGGCCGAAGGGCAGGCTGTTGGCACGCTCAATCACCTCATCCAATGACGAAAACCGCGTGGTTGGCGCAACCGGACCGAACGGCTCTTCAGTCATGATGCGTGCCGTTTCCGGGACATCTTTCAACAAGGTTGGTGCGAAGAATGACCCGGCGTTCTGTAGTCTCGCACCGCCCGTTACAAGCTCGGCACCCTGTGACACGGCGTCAGAAACGAAGCCATCCATGATTTCGATCCGGCGTTCGGCAACAAGTGGGCCCATATTCACATTTTCTTCCAGGCCGTTGCCGACCTGTACAGCTTCAACCTGCTGCTGGAACAGGGTCAGGAATTTGTCGTGGATGCTGTCCTGAACAAAAAACCGGGTTGGCGAAATGCAGACCTGGCCCGCATTACGGAATTTGCCGGCAGCACACATCTTGGCGGCAAGTTCCAGGTCGCAGTCTTCGAACACCATGACAGGAGAGTGGCCGCCAAGCTCCATGGTACAGCGGATCATGTTTTTGGCTGCAAGCTGCTGGAGGTGAATGCCAACTGGCACGCTGCCGGTGAAGCTGAGTTTGCGCGGGATCGGTGACGCAAGAAGATGTTCTGAAACCTCTGGTGGCACACCGAACACAATGTTCAGCACGCCCGCAGGCAGGCCGGCATCTGTCAACGCCTTGCCGATGGCAATCGCAGTTGCTGGTGTTTCTTCACTTGGCTTTATGGTGATGGAGCACCCAGCGGCCAGTGCCCCCGCTACTTTGCGCATCACATTCGTTGCTGGGAAATTCCAGGCCACGAAAGCAACCACTGGTCCGACTGGCTGCTTTCGCACTTCATGCTGCATGTTAGGAAAGCGCGAAGGAATGATGCGACCATAGACCCGCTTACCTTCCTCGGCATACCAGCGAAGAAGGTCAATAGCGACACGAAGCTCAATTTTCGCTTCGCCAACCGGCTTTCCCATCTCGCGTGTCAGATTGGCGCTGATGTCATCGAACCTGTCTTCAAGCAATCTTGCTGCCTGTTCCAGAACGGTCTGACGTTCATGTGGTGTTTTCTTGCGCCAGACATTGAACCCATCGAGGCTGCTTTGCAGTGCCGCATCCAGATCAGCGGTACTTGCATGAGGCAGGGTGCCGATTGTGGTGCCGTCAGCAGGGCAGATAACCGGCTCACTTTTGCCAGAGCTGCCATTGGTCCATTCGCCGGCAATCAACATCTCGAGTTTTGGGTAGGGCATTCAAGTCTCCTGTTATAAAGGCAGGCTTGCACCCTATATCCAGGGTGCTCAGAAAATATGAGAGCCCCAGCATAATCGTGGTTTGCGTTTAATCAATCCTGCATCGAGTGGTTTTAGTCTGCGACCACAGGTCAGTTGACACGAAAATCGTCACCAGATCAGATTGGGGCATGAAATTTCAAAACATTACACTGCTTGTAACCTGTTTGTGTTCGTTTGTGATTGGGGTTGTCGCCAGTGACGTAACCCGCGCAGGTGCCGAGGAGTACGAGCGTGGGTTTGCTGCGCTGGAAGCCGGCAAATATGAGGAGGCTCTCTACTATATCAGTCTCTATGCGGCCAATGGAGATCCGCGCGCGCAATATACAATGGGTGTCATGCATCGGAAGGGTGTGGCCGTTGAGCAGGATGATCGTGAAGCACTGCTTTGGTTTCTTGCTTCTGCCGAAGCCGGGCACATGCTTGGCCAATATGCGGCAGGGTTAGCGTTTGATCAGGGGCGTGGAACTGATCGTGATGTTGGTAATGCGCTTCATTACCTTCAGGAAGCAGCTTTGAGTGGTCATGCTGCGGCTCCCGTTCAGCTCGGAAACATCTACTTTCAGGGTACAGATTCTGAGCCGGATCTGGCAAAGGCGCATTTCTGGTGGACCATCGCTGAACGCCGGAATGCGCCAGGGGCAAAGCAGAACTTACGCAAACTTACCAAGGTGATCAGCCCATCCGATCAGCAGCGTGCTGATGATTACCTTGCTGGCTGCGCAACGAGAACGTTGAGACGCTGTTTTCCCCGCCGCGGACAGACGGTTGCGGAATGATGTCATAACCTTCTTCGCTGCGAACTGAAAAACTGATAAGGTTTCATTACGTTTCTCCGGGGAGTCAGTCATGTCATTGTTTGAGAAATATGGTGGGTTTGAGACCGTCAGTAAGGTTGTCTCGGAGCTATATGACGAGCTGGAGCGCAATGACATTACCGCACCCTATTTCGAGAATTCGGACATCCGCGCGCTGATGGATCATCAGGTCAAGTTTCTCTCACAGGTTCTGGGTGGGCCACAGCAATATTCTGGCAAGGCGATGAGCGCTGCACATACCGGGCTTAGGATCACTGAAGAAGCCTTTAACACGGTGGCGCAGACGGCACAGGATGTGCTCGAGGACAATGGCGTGGAGGATGACGATGTGGCGCACATCGTTGGCCTTCTGGCATCCCTGAAAGATGATGTTGTCCAAGCCTGACATTGACCTGATCGACCTGTTCCAAATTCCTTTTGTCCGTATGGATGGCGGTCTGAAGGTCGTTGCGACAAATGATGCTTTCCGGTCACTCTTTGGTAACATCGAGGGACAGGAAATCGCATCTGTCAGCGATGACTTCAATGAACGCAAATTTTCCCGTCGGTTCACAGCTGGTCAGACCTATAGCTTCAGAATGCAAGCCGCCAAAGACAGGCGCTCGCAATACACTGTGATACTCAAACCCTATGATGATCAGATATTGGGGTTTGTGACCGACAACTCAGAAGTGGCCAAAAGCGAAGCCATGCTGGCCAGTTACAGCGCCCTCATTGAGAAACAGAATCGGGAAATCAAGGCAAAGACGGAGCAAATCAATATCTGGCGCGCCCGAATCCAGCACGAACTGGAGCAAGCGGCAACTGTTCAGGATTTGCTAGTACCACCTCAGATCCGGACCGCCCGCATTGATTCCAGATGTGCGCCCGTTCAGGAGCTGTCAGGTGACTTTCACGATCTTGTGACGCACGAAGACGGGCGTGTGACCTTCATTTCAGGTGATGTTGCCGGTAAGGGAATCTACGCAGCGATTATGCTGGCACAGACCATGACAGCCTTCAGAGCCCATTACCATGCGCCAAATTTAACGGCGCTGGCCTGTAACATCATTACGATGATGGAAGGCAGATTTCCAGACGGGCTGTTTGTGGCATTGACCTTGGTCCGGCAGTCTGCAGATGGCAGGTCAGTTGAGATATTGAATCTGGGAAATCCTGAACCTGTATTTTTCACTGCAACTGGGGATGTGGAGACAGTTGCATCGGCAGGGCCGGCTATTGGGTTTCTGCCTGTAGATGTCTATGCAGGCCTTGAACCATCGTCCTTTTCTCTGGAGGGCCGCAGATTGTTTGTTTTTACTGATGGGCTCTCAGATATTGCGGCTGAGCACGGCCGGGCATCTCATAAGTTTGGACACGAAGTGGCGCGTTATCTTGCTGAAACTGGCGATTTGTTTGGCTGCGATCTGCTTGATGCGCTTATGATGAGAGTGGACGGTCATTCGCGGAGTGACGATGTCACCGTGGCCTGCTTCAGTCCATGATTGTAAAGAAGGCCGTGAATTTCAGGATTTCCAGTACACGCATCAGTGCTTCTGATGGAGACTGCAGAATGACTTTCGCGCCCCGCTTTGATCGTGCTGTATAAGCAAGGATCAGACAGGCCACTCCAGACGAATCGATATATTCTAGCTCAGCGCAACGCACGATTAGATCCTGCGAAGGATCAAGGTCACCAAGCTGCTTTTTGAGTGCGGCGCTGTTTTCGATGGTTATGGACCCATTCAGGGTCAAAACCGTCTGCATTGTGTCTTCTGTGATCTCATACATGCCGGGACACTACAACGGCTGATGTCGGTCTGTCGACATGGCTCACATGTCATGATTGCAGGGCTCTTTTCAGCTCATTTTTCGGTTCAGATGAAATTGAAAAATTTTTTGCATGAAACCTGCGCCATTTTGTCCCTATAGTTAAGAAAATAAGAATCGATGATCTGAGGTGATGCTTCACTGGGTCAGGCCTGACAGGTGAAGTTCGATCAACAGGGTTTCCGGCATGGTTCAGGTTCTAGATGTGTACCGTTTGCCGATGCCAGCGAAGATAGGGGGAAGGTCATGAATGCAATGCTGCTGGTTCTGGCGCCACTGCAGTGGCTAAATGATCTTGCAGGTCGCATTGGGCGCGTGTTGTCGGTCGCCGCAATCGCCATCATGGTTCTGGTGATTCTTGTCCAGGTGTTTTTCCGTTACGTTCTGAACAATGCCCTGCCATGGCCGGATGAGGCTGCGCGTTTCATGATGCTATGGCTAACGGGTCTTATGGCGCCAGTCGCGTTCCGGCAAGGTGGCATGGTGGCCATCACGTCGGTCATTGAGGGGCTTCCTCGCCCCGTATTTGCAGCCATTTCACTCTTGCTGCTCCTGCTTTCACTGACAGTGCTGCTGGTGGCTTTTCAGCTTGGCATGAAGCATGTGAATTCTGGCTGGCTGTTTTCCAGTTCATCTTTGAAGGTGCCGCTATTCTTGATTGGCATGAAGTCAGTGAAGATCAAGCTGGCCTGGATGTATATGTCCATGTTCACGGGTGTCTGCCTGATGATCCTTGTCAATATTGAGCTCATTATCAGAAGCGTGGTGGCAGCTCTAGGCGGAGCCGACAGGCTGCGTCCTGTCCCGGTCCTTGGCCAGAAAGCCGCGGGGGCGGAATAATGCTGATCTGGTTTCTTCCTGCATTTCTTGCCTTTCTGCTGATCGGACTTCCTGTTTTCTTTGCGCTTTTGGCGGCGCCCGGCATTCTGCTGTGGCTGAATGGGCAGGAACGTGACATGGCTCTGCTGTACCGCAATGTCTATAACGGTATGGACAGCTTCCCGTTGATGGCCATTCCCTTTTTCATGCTGGCTGGCGAGCTGATGAATCGCGGTGGGATTACCGCGCGTCTCGTCGAATTTGCCCAGGCTATGATGGGTCATCTTCGCGGCGGTCTTGCACATGTGAATGTGCTGTCCTCGATGCTGTTTGCTGGTCTATCCGGGTCTGCAGTCGCTGATACGTCAGCCATTGGTTCAATGCTTATCCCGGCCATGGAAAGGCAGGGTTATACAAAGAAATTTGCGGCTGCCATTACCGCTGCCAGTTCGGTGATTGGGCCGATTATCCCGCCCTCGGGGATCATGATTATCTATGCCTATGTGATGGGTGAAAGTGTTGCGGCGCTGTTTCTGGCCGGTATTGTTCCGGGGATCATGGTCGGCGTTGGTCTTATGCTCATGGTCTCCTGGATGGCAGATCGATATGATTTCCCAGTGGCAACACGCCGCTATAGCTGGCCGGAACGTGGTCAAGCCAGCCTGAAGGCGTTTTTCCCTCTGATGACACCGGTGATCATTCTTGGCGGTATTCTGGGCGGTGTCTTCACTCCGACTGAGGCGGCGGCGGTAGCTGTTGGCTATGCCATCATCATTGGCATGTTTGTCCTGAAGACACTGCGCCTGTCGGATCTACCAGATGTCCTGGCAAAAGCAGCTATGACGTCTGCCGTTGTCCTGCTCCTTGTCGGTGCGGCAATGGCATTCAAGACGGTTGTCAGTCTCAGTCATGCGCCAGAGACGCTGGCAGCGATGATTCTGTCCATTTCAGATAATCCTTTGATCCTGCTGTTCCTGATCAATCTGCTTCTGTTCATCGTGGGGATGTTCCTTGATGCCGGTCCAGCGATCATCATTCTGGGGCCAATCCTGGGGCCTATTTTTGTCAGCATGGGAATCGATCCTGTGCATTTTGCCATTATCATGAGTGTGAATTTGACGGTGGGGCTTGCCACACCGCCTATGGGGTTGGTGCTGTTCGTGGCATCATCCGTGTCGGGAGAGAGAGTCGAGAATATCGCGCGCGCCATCATTCCGTTCTTGCTGGTTGAAGTTGCGACGATCTTTCTGGTTACCTATTTCCCGGCCATTTCGATGACGATCCCGCGTCTGACCGGGTTTGTTGATTGACCTAAATGCAGTCCAAAGGGAGGATTTAATGCTTAAAAGGTTGTTTTCCACGCTGCTTGTAGCAGCAATGATGGCTGGTGCATCGCTTACAGCCTATGCGGCGGATTTCACAATCCGGGCTACCGCAAACTCGAATGAAAATGATGAGGATTATGACGGCCTGATCGTTTTTAAGAATTATGTTGAAAGCGCTTCTAACGGCGCCATTTCGGTTGAGCTGTTCATTGGTACACAGCTCTGCTCGAACGGTACCGAATGTCTTCAGGGTATCGCTGATGGCACCATCGACGTTGTCATCCAGACCTCTGGCGGTACAGCTGGCCTGTTCCCGTTTGTTCAGGTTCTCGACCTGCCTTATCTGATGGCTGATGACCGTGTGGCCGAATCTGTTCTGGCCAACGGCAGTGAGTTTGTTTCGACCATGCAGGATATGGTGGCTGCAAAGTCGGGCGGTGCTATTCGTCTGATGACTATCGGTAACACAGGTGGCTGGCGTAACTTTGCCAACACTCGTCGCCGGGTGCAGAATCCATCCGATATGGACGGGCTAAAGATCCGGACAGTTGTGGCTGACCTGCCACAGGAACTTGTCCGCGCACTTGGCGCATCGCCAACACCGATTCCATGGCCTGAGCTGTTCACCAGCTTCCAGACTGGTGTTGTTGAAGGATCCAAGAACGGCATCACCGACATCATGAACATGAAGTTCCCTGATGCTGGCCTGAAATATGTGACCCTTGACGGCCATGCCTATATGGGCGCCCTGTGGTTCATGAATAACGACAAGTTCATGTCGATGCCTGAAGAGCTGCGCATGGTTGTGGCTGATGGTTTCTATCAGCTTCAGCAGGCGACTTTTGCCTCACCAAAGCGCAAGTCAATCCAGGCTTATTCTGACTTTGTTGCAGGTGGTGGCGACCTTTACGTCCCGACACCAGCGGAAAAGGCAGCCTTCAAAGAAGCTGCTGCACCAGTCTATGACTGGTTCAAAGCTAATGTTGATGGCGGTACCGAAGCCTTCGATGCACTTGTAGCGTCGGTTGCTGTTGCCGAAGGTGAGATCAACAAGGTCCGCATGGCAGACACCAAGTAACTTATCTGCGCGGTGTGCAGGGTATCCTGCACACCGCATTCTTTTTTGCGTTTTTCAATCCACATCTCGAAATGCAGGGCTGGTGCCATAGCGATGGCGCCAAGCACGATAGAACTGTGCGTAGCTGCCAAATCCAGACTCCAGAGCGGCTGACAATAGCGACAGGCGTGGGTTCGTGGCTCTTATGAGCTCGAAAATACGCAGTTTCTGTTCTGTCCTGTAAGCTACAACATCCTGACCAATTTGGGACTTGAACAGTCGGCCCAAGCGGCTTGCAGACAGCCCGGCTTCGCGGGAAATGTCTGTCAGGCTGCGTGCTGGATTATCGTGCCAAATTTGGGCTGCCTTTGTTACAGCCGGGTGAGTTCTCTTTCCGGCATCATCCGCTGCAAGCTGCCAGTGCCGCCACGCATGCGCTAGCCAAAGTCGAAGGCCAGCGGCCTGCGTCAAGGGTGATGTACAGCTTGTCTGCGCTGACGCCATCATATCGAGTGTGTCGCTTATAGTCTGTGGTACCTGTCGTGGTGCAAGTGCTTCGGCCATTGGCAGCATACGGATGGGCGGCAAATCTGAATCCTCGGCGAGGATCCGATCGGACACCAGTGCAACCCACATGTCAAAGTTGACGCTGTCGGAGAGCAGGAAGTGCCGCTGTCCCGCCAGAGCCCACAGGATCGTACCTTGCCGTAATTCATGTACTACGCCATCGATCATGTAGGTTGCGTGCCCTTGAAGGCCGTGTAGTACAACCAGCTCTTGATGCGCTTCTGGCTCAGTTGCTTTTCGGCGGCGCCAGGAACGACGCCATAGAAGTCCACCAGGTTCAGCTAAAATGTCCGGATGGGGGGCATGTTCGACCAATTTTGCAAACAATCGGTAATTTTTTGAAAAGACTGAATGTAATGACAGCGTATCTTGATAAGTATTGCGTTATCAAGAGGAGACGAGTTGTTATGTCGGACACTATCGAAACATTCCGGAATCAGGGATTTGTGCTGTTTGAGAACGCACTAGACGCAACCGAACTTGCGACCTTGCGATCGGTGTGTGATGCGTTGCTCGACGAGCCTGTAGATGATGGTGGCGGCAAAACCCATAGAATAGGCCTTGGTGAGAAGCGCAGATTTCTCAGACACCGTCATGAGGATTTTGCAGATCTTGCTGCCTTCGTGCTTGGGGATACAATTGCACGGATAACCGCTGCCTGCGGTCTCGACGATCCCATGCTTTTCAATGAGCAATTTGTGGTCAAAGGCGCCGCCAAGGGCGCCAGTTTTGCCTGGCACCAGGATGGTGCATATGTCGGCTTTGACCATAAGCCATATTTGACGATTTGGATCGCACTGGATGATGCCACCATTGACAATGGGTGCGTGTTTATTCTGCCTCGCAATCTCGATAGCCATCCAGATCTGGATGTTCATGAATGGCAGGATGAAAGCAACGAACTGAATGGATATTTTGGCAATGAGACAGGTGTGCCTGTCACCTGCAAGGCAGGCACAATCGTCGCATTTTCAAGTTTGACCCTTCATCGATCGGGAGAGAATGTCACAGACAAACCGCGCCGCGCTTATGTCACCCAATATTCATCAGGGCCAATCAACGATCCTGCCACTGGACAGCCAAAAAGATTTGCAAAGCGTGTCGGAGTCGGGTCGACTATCTGAACGGATATAACCACACTCGATAATCATCAATCAGCTCATGCGCGTGTTTAATCTGCTCCGGCGTCATCTTCTTGATTACTTCTTCCTGACTGATCGCGGCATCAGGATCGCCGCCAATGGCGGACAGGACATACCACATATAAGCACGCACAAGATCGGGTTCCGGCATGCCAAGTCCAACCTCATAATACCAGCCAACTCCAGACTGGGCACCAGGGTGCCCTTTCATCGAGGATCGCAGATACCATTCAAAGGCGCGGGTGTAATCCTGTTCGACACCAAGCCCCATGGCATACATAACGCCGATCAGCTCTTCAGCATCGGCGTTGCCGGACCTTGCTGCCGGCCACAGCTTTTTCATCGCCTCTTCAAATTTGTTGGCTTCCATCAAATCCCGCGCATGTTCAATTTCAGCATGAGCAGGCGTAGCGCTGAGCACAAACACAGCCAGAAGCGTTCCAAAAAGTGGCCTGAATACTGGTCTTGGAAACATGTGACGGCGGTGCTCCTGACAACGTTATGTGCGCTGTCTATGTCTGGCCAGGCAAGTGCAGCATCCTATCCCGCGCCACTTGCCGAAGCTGATTACAACAATTTTTCCCCTGAGCGTGCCAGGATTGGACAACTTCTTTTCTATGACAAAATCTTGTCTGGAAACCAGAACATTTCCTGCGGCACATGCCATCACCACCGCTTTGGAAGTGCAGATGGTCTGTCGCTTGGCATTGGCGAGGGCGGCATTGGTGTTGGACCGGACCGCAAACCTGGAATTGGTGAGTCCCGTATCAAGAAGAGGGTGCCGCGCAATGCCAGCGCGCTGTGGAACCTTGGTGCCAAGGCTTTTACCGTTCTGTTTCATGACGGCCGACTTGCCATTGCCGATGATTTTGACAATGGCTTCAACTCCCCGGCAGAGGAATGGTTGCCAACGGGGCTGGAGACGGTTCTGGGAACACAGGCCATTTTCCCGATGACGGCGCAGTTCGAAATGGCCGGCAACCCCAAGGAAAATGAGGTGGCGGGCGCACTTCACGATCGCATTGATGCAGTCTGGCCCATTCTGGCCAAGCGTGTGCGTGTAATTCCAGAATATGGTCAGATGTTTGTGGACACGTTTGACACTGTGGACCGGCCTGAGGATGTGACCATTGCGCATATCGGCGAAGCGCTGGCCGCATTTATTGCCCTTGAATTCAAGTCGAATGATTCACCCTTTGATGCCTTTCTTGCTGGTGACGAGACGGCTCTGACTTCGGGTCAGCGACGTGGGGCGGAATTGTTTTATGGCAAGGCGGGATGTGCAGAATGTCACAGCGGGCCGCTGCTGACTGACCAGCAATTTCACGCGCTGGCGGTCCCGCCATTCGGCCCTGGCCGTACCCGCCGATTTGACCCATACACGCGAGATGTTGGCCGCATGGGCGAAACGGATGATCTTGCTGATGCCTACCGCTTCCGCACGCCTTCACTTCGCAATGTCGCGCTGACAGGACCATATGGCCATAACGGGGCCTACCCGACACTGGAAGGTATCATTCGGCATCATCTTGACCCTTTGGCGGCGCTGGATAAATGGCAGCCATCAACGGCTAATTTGCCGAATGTGCCCTGGCTTGAAGCCATTGATTTTGTTGTCTGGGAAGACCGTTTTGAAATGGAAAGGCTTCGGCGCCGTGTCGACATAACGTCAAAGACGCTGGATGACGGCGAAGTGGCAGATCTTGTCGCCTTCATGGAGGCACTGACGGGGGCGACAGCTACCAATCCGCCGCTTGGTATCCCGGATCAGGTTCCGTCTGGATTGCCAGTAGACAAATAGATCTGCGTCATCTGTAGCCAGTCAATCTATCAGCCAAGGTGATCAGGAGAGTGAGTCCCGCCACCAGGTGCCTGCCAGTGGCTTGCCGCCGACAAATTGATCTGCGCCAAGGTCGTCTGCAATGCGAAGGCATTCATTCCATTTGACCATACGTTCTGAACGTTGGAACGATCCGACTTTCAACTGTCCAGCACCAAGACCGACTGACAGATGGCTGATGGAGGAATCTTCAGTTTCACCTGACCGCGCTGAAACCACCGCTGTCCAGCCTGCATCCCGCGCCATGGTGAAGGCCTCTACCGCCTTGCTGACAGTGCCAATCTGATTGACTTTGACGAGCACGGCATTAGCAGCGCGATCGGTGATAGCCTGATTGATCAAGGACGGGTTGGTCACAAGATAGTCGTCGCCAATGACCTGAACTCTGTCTCCAAAACGCGCAGTGAAGTTCCGCATGCCTGAAGGGTCATCTTCGCCAACAGGGTCTTCGATGGATACAATTGGGTATGCGTCGATCCAGCTGCCCAGCATGTCGATCAATTCATCAGAAGTAAGATCGCGATCTTCTAGCGCCAGACGGTATTGCCCGTTACTGCCAAATTCTGAGGCCGCAACATCCAGTGAAATGACAACTCTTTCCCCGGGAACTTCGCCAGCAAGGCGTATGGCCTCCACCAGTGTTTCCAGAGCTTCTTCATTGCTGTCGAACAGGGGCCACCACCCTCCTTCATCGGCTATCCCCGCTGCCTTACCGCGCTTTGCCATGATATCCCCCGCAGCAAAATACACCTCACGGGTCACTTCCATAACTTCACCAAAGCTGGATGCGCCGGGCACCATTATCATGAAATCCTGCACATCAACCCGGCGACCGGCATGAGCTCCACCACCGAAAATCTGGATTTCGGGCAACGGCAGTGACGGGGATGTGCCATAGAGGTCTGACACATGCTGCCATAACGGCCGACGCCTCGATGCTGCTCCGGCATGAAGCACGGCCAGGGAAGCGGCGATCATCGCGTTGCCCCCAATCGAATCCTTCAGAGGGGAGGGATCAAGATCAAAAAGTGCAGCATCAACTTCGGCCTGTGTGCAGGCATCCATCCCAATCAGGCAGGTACTGATAGAGCCGGTTAGATTGGCAAGGGCATTCTGCACATCCTTGCCGCCAATCTGCGTTCCGCCATCACGAAGTTCCAAAGCCTCACGCGTGCCACGCGACGCACCTGACGGCGCAATGGCGCGTCCCACGCTGCCATCTTCAAGTCTGACTTCGGCCTCAACGGTTGGCACCCCTCTGGAGTCCCAGACTCTGCGGCCAATGATTTGTGAAATGCTGCTCATGATGATCCTAAGTATTGCTCAATGATTTCAACCAGTTGTGACAGAGCTGGCACTGGATTGCGAATGAGAGGTGAGGAAATAGACACGACAAGGTCTCGGTTTGGGTCATTCAGATATTCTACTGGTGATTTGCCGTCTACTCTGGCCAGCATCAACATCGGCAGCAACCTGCACAGGCGCGCTTCCAGACCAGCGGCATCTTCCCATGTAATCTGTGGTGCGTAGGCCCGCCAGAGTGTCGAGCAGAACGTCAAATAATCTGCACGCCGTGCTGGTACATGCACTGCCTTGAGAATGAAATGGTTCAGGCAGAACGCCAGATCAAAGCAGGCATCACCCATCGTTGCGCATTCAGCATCCAGCATGAAAGGATGCGTCCCACGGAACATAATGTTTTTTGGGCTGACATCACCATGTATCAGTACATTGTCAGCTGTAAACAGGGCATCAGCCATGTCATGTATCATGGGTGCCAAATCAGTATGTTTTGTGGCTGTGTGCACCAGATAAGGCTCGATTCGGATGGCATGAAAGTCAGTTTGATTGGCAAAGGGAGAGGCATCAAACCCTGGTACAGTTGATGCGGCATGAATGCGGGCAAGCAATCCGCCGATAGCAGCGGCTTCACTTTCCTGTCCCCGTCCGGCCAGCATTTCTGTTTTCAACAGATAGGTGTCTTTGCCAGCCAGGAATTCCATCACAAATCCATGCGCCTGACCGGAATGACCATAGAGATGAACTGCGTTTTCCGGGGCGATGGAGGCCACCGTCTGCAGCCATGAATATTCGGCAAAATTACGTTCGACTGGTGCAAACCAGTCTGCTGCAACACGAAGTTTGGGAAGCGCAAATTTCACACAATAGAGCTGATCACCCACGGCAACGCGCGCAATGTCACTGGCCACGCCGCCTGACAGAGGCGCGGCGGACAGGCTGGCATCAGATGGTAGCAGGCCAAGCTCATCCAGAAGACTGCGGCACCGCATTTCAAGGGATGTTGGCATGTCCATCTCCTCTGTTCCTATCCCTCACGTTCGCTCGTGGCGCGACGGTAGGAATATTCGGTAGTCGGGTCAAACGCTATATGGACCGTGAACCGGTTCTTGGGGCTGTTTCATATGACACTGACGCACCCGTGAGGTACCCTGATTTTGATACATGATATGGCTTGGGAAAGGCTTGGTGATCATGGAACTTCGTCACTTGAAGGAGCTCTTGCAGGGGGCAACAAAGGCAGTGAATGCAAATGTTGCCAGCACTTTGCCATTGGCTCGCGAGGCAGATGAAGAAGCTGCTTGGCGTGGACATATTGCGTCTCTGCCTGAAGGTGGCGTCAGCAATGCGACAGGCAAGAAGGCCTGGAATATAGCTGATTTTGATTTTCTGAAAGGACCTTGTCCCGCCACGGTCAATCCGTCGCTCTGGCGAATGGCTCAGTTGAATGCCATCTCCGGCCTGTTTGAGGTCGTTGATGGTGTCTGGCAGGCGCGCGCATGTGACTATGCGAACATGACAGTTATTCGGGGGGACACCGGCTGGATTCTTGTTGATCCATTGATGACACGCCAGACCGCTGCTGCGGCTCTGGCTCTGGTGAATGAAACGCTTGGGACACGTCCTGTCAGTGCCATTCTCATTACTCATACCCACCCTGATCATTTTGGAGGCCTCCGCGGAGTAGCTCCCGACAATGTGCCAATCTACGCCCCTCAGGACTTCATGACCTATGCCGCATCTGAAGGTGTTTTGGGCGGCAACCATACTTCTCGGCGGGCTATTTATCAGTTTGGGTTGTCTATCGAGGCAGGGCCTCTGGGACTTGTGGATGGTGGTATCGGTAAGACCGTAGCGAAGGGTGAACGCACCTTCGTTGAACCAACCCATTTCATTTCGAGCACTGGTGAGACTCATGAGATCGACGGGGTCAGGTTTGAATTTCAGATTGCAAGTGGCACCGAGGCCCCTGCTGAATTCACTTTCTACCTTCCGGATCACAAAGTGTTGTGCATGGCAGAGGTGTGTACACAGACACTGCATAATGTTCTGACACCACGCGGCGCTCAGATACGTGACGCGTTGCTGTGGTCGCAGACAATTGACGAGGCGATGGGTCTGTTTTCAGCATCTGCGGATGTGCTGATCAACTGTCACAACTGGCCAGTGTGGGGCGGAGAAGCCCTTCGCAAATATCTTGCTGAGCAGCGAGATATATACAAATATATCCATGATCAGACTTTGCGGCTTGCCAATCTGGGGCATACGCCAGATGAAATTGCAGACGCAATGATAGAGCCGGATTGGCTGAAGAACGGGTTCCATGCCCGTGGCTATTACGGCACCATGAAATTCAACGCACGTGCCGTCTATCAGATGTATTACGGGTTCTTCGACGGACATCCGGTGAACCTTGACCGGCTGCCACCAGAGGTTGAAGCAAGGCATTTCATTGCGGCTGTTGGTGGGCGAGATGCCACCTACGATATTGCTGTGCAGGCTGTTAAGGATGATGCCTTGCAGTGGGCTGCAACTTTATTGAACCACATTGTTTTTTCGGGAGAAGCTGAGGAGCGTGACAGGGCTTTGCTGGCAGAGGTTTACCGTCATCTGGGATATCGTGCTGAGTCAGGTATCATGCGGAATATCTATCTGTCTGGCGCGAAGGAGGTTTTGGACGGGATTTCTCCTTTACCCATGGCGGGTGGTCGAAATGCTGATCTGGCGGCAACTCTGCCCCTTACAGACTGGTTCAACGCTTATGCATTACGTCTCAATCCGGAACGAGCTAGAGGTGTCGATCTGGCTTTGAACGTCAAGGTGGGCGATGAGTTGATGCAGGTTATGGTGAACCGTCAGGTCGAGTTTGCGCGCCTTGGCTCGGTCCTCGCAGATGCCGATGCAACATTGACCCTGACACAGGCAATCCTGGAAGACCTTGCGGCAGGACATCTATCGCTGGATGAAGCTAAAGCAAGTGGCATGACTGTTGTCGGCGATGCTGATGCGGTTGCCCGCTACTTCGCCCTCCATGACAGCTTTGATCTGTGGTTCCCAATTGTGACACCGTAACCATCTTGCCGTCGAGACTGATTGTTGGCAGATGAACGTCAGTCAGTATTGGTGGCAAAGGGCAGATGACAGACAGTTCCCTGTCGCATAGTTGCATCTGGTAAATGAATGGTCACGGTCTGACCAGCATCCCAGAAGCCGCGATCGATAAGGGACATTCCGATATTGATGTTGAGCCGTGGGGAAAAGGTAGCTGAGGTGATCTGACCAACGCGTTGACTGCCAACACTGACTGGCCACGGTACGTAGCAGGGTGGACAGGGTGAGCCGTCAAACCGGATGCCACGAATCATACGTGCCGCACCATCGGTATCAATTCTCTGCAGAGCTGAAAGACCGATACAGTCAATGCTGCCATCCAGTGTACAAAATTTCCCATAACCCATTTCAAGTGGGTTGTTCTCAGCTGTCATTTCATTGCCATAGCCAAGAAGTCCAGCTTCCATCCTATCAATCAGGTTTGGTCCGCCAGGCAGCATGTTGTAGGGCTGCCCTGCTTCCCAGACTAAGTCCCAAAGGGGCTCTGCAAGGGAGGACTCATTCAGAAAAATTTCAAACCCGGCCTTTGCCGAAAACCCTGAACGGGTGACTAGCTGGCGTGTGCCGAACAGCTCGACATAGTCAAAGTGAAAGAATTTGAGTTTGGTGATGGCCTCGCCAAACAGGTCGCGCATGACCGCCTCAGCCTTGGGCCCCTGGATGGCAAGCGGGTTGACGTCAGGCTCAGTTACCGTGACATCAAAACCAGCCCCAATGGCCAGTCCCTTTACATAGAGAAGCAGGTCGCTGTCGGCGACAGAAAGCCAGAAGTGATCATCGGCGATCTTGATCAATACAGGGTCATTCAACATGCCACCATTCGCGTCGACGACCGGAATGTAATAGCATTTGCCGGCAATCGCCTGGCGAAGGTCGCGCGGGGTTAACCATTGGACAAGCTTTGCCGCGTCTGGCCCTTTTACTTCGACCTGCCGTTCGACCGACACATCCCAGATCTGCACATGTTCATTCAGATGCCAGTAAGCCTCCTCTGCGCTCATGCCAAAGGATTTAGGCAGGATCATATGGTTGTAGACGGAATAACCAGACACACCATGGTCTCGCACCCTGTTGAAATAGGGACTGGTGCGAATACGTCGTACAAAATGCAGACCGTCTGACAACCTGCTGTCTCCTGCTGGCTCTGTTAGCTGACAAAATAGATAGGTGACGACCAGGCGCGGTGCCCGTCTTCAGTGGACACGCAGACCCATACCGGGTTGTCGACGCCGCCCTGCAGAGTGACCTGCCGGTCGAAAGCCAGACTTTGAGCCAGCGGCGTGTCCGGAAGGCGTGTCACAGTGATCTGTCGTTCCAGCCCACCACAATCAAGCGTTACCGCCTCCAGGCCAAGATCGGCCAGGCGTATTTCAAGGTCCCCATGATTGGTCTTGACCGACAGGCTGGCTGCATGATTGTTCAGCCATAGGTCGACCCCGGCAAAATTGCCGGTGGTGACACTTTCAAAGGCAAGCTGTGCGCTGCCACGCTGCTCAAATAATCGCTCTGGGTTCCAGCGGTTCAGCGCGTCTGCCTTCACGATGCTGGCACCTTCGACATCGATCAGGCCACGCCACAGCGTGTTACGACCTCGACCCCGATATTCAGCGCCAGACCATGTGATCCGTATGCGTTTGCCAAGTTGGCTTTCATCATAGCTGCGGATGGTCTCCAGAACATTCTCTCCATTGCGCAGTTCAATGCGTTCAATGCCGGATGCGGCATGAGCATTGACACGCACTGGGACAGTTTTGTCAGATGTGTCAATGATGTCACCCATCATCGCGGTGTGTCTGGGCCCGTTTGAGGCTACATCCAGATGCATCCGACATCCTGTCGTGGCGTAATGATGACGTTGGCGAATGGCGTCAAAAAGTGCCTCCCTGCTATTCTCTTCAGCCAGAAAACAAGTCAGACCACCATAGGCCCCAAATTCAGAAATGCCGGGATAGCTCGCACCGGGTCGTCCTTTATGACCGTCACTATTGGCCACAATGCCAACCCGTCGACCAAGTCGAAAACTGTCGTGGGCGATCCATTCGAAACTGCCCCAGTCTGAATGAATCTCTACTGCCGTTTCCAGATCGGCGTCATGGTCGATTTCGATGTTGGCATAGCGTCCACCAACATGAGCAAAGATGATGGCATCCTCTCCGCTTCGCCGTAGCGCGGCATAAAGATCGGAAATCGTATGAGCATCATTTTCCATGCCGGACCGATCTTCCAGAAGGGCATGTGAGCAGCGCCTGAGAGTGCCACCTTCCTGGGCATAAATGACATTACGGTCACCACCAACAGCCGTGTTGCCCGACCATTCATAACCGGGAAAGGCTGTAAACCGCCCTGGTTCGTTCCATGCAGCGGTTACATTATTCAGATGTTGCCAGAAGATATCCTTGATCTGGAAATCGTTGCCCTGGTGACAGACCACATCCAGAAAGGCCCGGTTGCGGGCGAAGTTCATATAGTCCTCGATACGGCCGATGCCGACTGTTTCACCACTCTGCCCATGAAGATCGCCCCAGTATCCGGCAAGGGGGCCATCATTGATAATGACTGGCCCGGCTTCGGCTATGGCTGCGTCGGACGAACCATTGTCCAGATAAATAGAAAAACGTACCTCGCCAGGATCATGGCAGATCAGGTTTTCAATCGTCACAGCCTGTTGCGTGCCGTCAAAGGCGACGGTGTCTGGCAGATTGCTGACTGGCATGGTGGACATAATACGCAGGGTGCAGGGCGCTGGAGTCGTAGGATTGCCCCAGGAATCTTCGGCCTTAATTCCAAGGATAAAGGTGTCTCCCGGACGTCGTTGTGTGGCAGTGACAGCCTTCCATATGCTGGCTGGCCCAGGCACCACCGGCACGGTCAGCTGGTGATCTGGCAGCGGGTAGAAATTGCCCGTGGCCTGTACATCTGCCATCACCCTGAAATCGCGCCCAGCCTCAGCAAATGTCTGAATTAGCAGACCAGGGCTTCCCTGCCGCCGGTCGCCAAGACGAATGGTGATGGTCTCGCCGGGGCGAAGATAGCCGCCATGCTGGCGAATGGTCAGGATCTCTCCCCAGGGGCGCTGACCACCCATGCGGGCATATTCCAGTGACAGCCGTCCTTCGCCATTACTGGTTGCTGTCACAAAGTTTGGCGCGACCGGGTCTGTCATCTGCAGCCTGCCAGTGTCGCCAACGGTCCGCCAGGCAATGCGGATGCCGCCGGTATCATCAATGCCAAGCGTCCCGACCGTATAGGTCAGCACAAAGCTCTGAAAGGTGCGTACCTCAACCGGTTCTGTAGGTGACAGGCTGGCCTTGCCCAACATGGCCGGATCAAGCCCTGGCAGCACTGACGGCGCATTGTCACCGACAAGCTCTGGCGGCACGGGGAGATCAAATTTCAGAATTGATGAATCCGGGGTCTTCGTTGACATGTATTGTTCCGGTAAGCAGAAAATTGTGGGGGCCATAAATTTTGGAGGCCGTTATCTTCCTGCATCAAACCACAGGTCGCAAGACAGAGAAACTGTCAAACCTTGAGCTGACGTCTCTCACGGCACCAGTCAGAGTGGGGGATGTCTCGTGAGTAGCCGATCGATAATCTCGGTTAGCGACCGCCTACCGGGATCAGGATCACTTTATGGCGATATCTTCGATTTTCACGTCGATGCCAATCTGGCCAGCGCGCGTTAACAGATCACCGACAACCTTTTCAGGAAGTGCAATGCCGAACTGTCGTGCATGTTGTTCGGCCTCATACTCCATCTCACCCGGATAATAGATACGATCACTTGCTGGTGCCTTGGCACTGGTATGCCAGCCAGTGATCATTGATGTCATGTCCGCTTCGAACTCTGCGGTGGGACGCAGCTTCTTTATGTCGACGGCCATCATAAAATGACCAGCGTGACTTGGCCGTTCCGTGACATAAGGGCCGGTCACACCTGTGCCAAACCCGCCTGCGGGCAGAATGCCAGACAACACATCCATCATGGCTGACAGCCCAAATCCCTTATGACCCCCCGCAGGAAGCAGGCTGCCTTCAATGGCACGCACCGGATCATCTGTGGGCCTGCCATCTGCATCCATGGCCCATCCAATGGGAATGGGCTCTCCCTTTTCACGGGCCAGAAAGATCTTGCCGCGCGCCACTGCAGTATGGGCAATGTCGAGTACAAAGGGTGCATCCATGCCGCTTGGCGCGGCCCAGCTCTGCGGGTTATTGCCGATCAGCTTTTCCGTTCCACCGGTTGGCGGCATTGCCGGGCTGGCGTTGGTTGCCAGAAAACCAACACAGCCGGCCTCTGCCAGCTGACGGGTGAAATACATTGCCGTTCCAAAATGTCCGGAGTTCCGGATGGCAATGGCGGCTATGCCAAACTGCCTGGCGCGGTCGCGGACGAGATCGGTGACCTGCTGGGTAATCACCTGCCCGATGCCATTATGCCCATCGATATGCAGAAGTGGACCAGTGTCCAGAAGTGTCTCACTTGTCGCCGCCAGATTGATGGCGCCCGATGCCATGCGGTCTGCATACCAGAATGTGCGCATCACCCCATGGGACGAATGCCCCCACATGTCCGCAAGAACCAGTGTGTCGGCAAGGCAGGCGGCGTCTGTTTCGGTTAGCCCCTGGACTTGATAAATACGGGTAATGAAATGACGAAGTCTTTCAGGACTGAAACGCGCTGGTTTTTCATTGGGTGCCATGGGATGTCTCGAAACAAGTGACGATGGTCGTGAACAGAGTAGCCCATGCCGTGGCATTTGCTGCATGTTCAATTTCAAATGTGGGAATTACAATCCAGCAGCCATATAGCCAGCGACAAAAGGGGTGATTTTCATGACCCATATATTGATCATTGAGAGCAATCCAGCGGCAGAGTCGGCAAGATTGAGAGAGCTTGGCGGCGCCAGCTGTGGCGAGCTTTATGCCGCGACACTGACATCTCTTCGGCCTGATCTGAAGACAACAATCATCGCCCCCTATGATGGAGATGATATTGACGACCTGACTCCTTTCGATGGTGTTGCCTTTACGGGGTCGTCAGTCGAATGGAATACTGATGATGCGCAGGCTGAACCGCTGGCAGCGATTATGCGTCGGTGTTTCGCAGCTGGGCTGCCTGTTATTGGGTCCTGCAATGGTATGCAGCTTGCCGCCAGCATTCTTGGTGGATCCACTGCTGAATCACCAAATGGCAGAGAGGATGGCCTGGCAGTTAATATTAAATTAACCGATGCTGGAAAGACGCACCCGATGATGGTGGGACGTGAAGACGGATATGCTGTGCCCTGCACGCACCGTGATGAAGTCGTGCGTTTGCCGGACGCAGCCGTGCTGCTGGCCGGCAATGATCATAGCGCTGTTCAGGCTTTTGCCGTTGAGCAGGATGGTATTCACTTCTGGGGTATGCAGTATCACCCTGAATTTGATGTTGGCTTTGTCGGGAAATATTTAGGTGGTTCAGGTCGGCTGGCTGAGTCTGTTGCAATGGACTTGGAAATGGCAGATCAGGATGCGTCTGCAGCTGCCCGGCTTGGCACCACGTCTGAGGCTCAGGAGCTTGGCGTAAGGGCAACTGAACTTCGCAACTGGCTGGACCGGATTGCGCCTGCATCAATCTGAATGGGACAAAATGATCGGCGCGTTTTGGGCGCGCCTCTGCTACCCTGCCGATCATGTGTCCAATTTTGATCCGAAATAAGCTCCACCTTTTGGTGATGTGTGTGGGGATGCTGCTGCCCGTAACGGTGCTGGCCTGTTCCGCGCCCGAACCTGTCTGTGCATGGAAGGACAGGGTTGTTGGCATACGCACGCCAAGCATGATCGCATCAGGCATTACGCTTGAGAGCGGGTTCATCGTAACCAACATGCATGTTGCTGAAGATCATGCCAGCGTGGTCATTCGTGACTCCAAAGGGTCTATTTTCAAGGCTCAGCCGATGGCCCATGACATGCCCGCTGACCTCGCAATTCTGCGCCCGGAAGGGCTTACGTCCTTGGTGGACGCAACAGTATTTGTTGGTATTGACCAGCCATCAGAACTCTATGTTGTCGGATTTGATCAGGGGCGGAATGGTCCACGTGTCTATAGAGCCGGCAATTTTGCACATTACCCGGATACTAAGGTCAATTTACAGGCACGAATCCATACGAATTCAAAGGCGCTTCCCGGGAATTCAGGTGGGGCTGTTGTGGATGCAGACGGGAATCTCATTGGTATCCTCGCTTCAGGTGATGGTAAAATCAGTGAAGTGATTCCAGCAGTCCATATTTCCGAAGTTGGTCGCCGAACAGATGTTCAGCATGCTGATGCCTTTGCCGCGCGTGGTCGGGCCATCAGGGTCTGTGCAGATACACTCTACTTTGCTGGAGACATTCAGCGTAATCCGCCGCCTCCACTGGTGGATAAGATTGAACGGAATTGTACCGCCTCAGGCAATAAACAGCTCTTTGATCAGGCTGGTCAGCTTTTCGGGAAATGGTGGATGTTTGATCGGTCCGAACAGTTTTTGAAGCTTGGTGAATCTCTCGATCCGAACAGCCCCAATACGTTGATGTCTCTTGCCGTGACCTATCACCTTGACCGGCAGGCGGAAAAGGAACGACCTATCCTTGAACGCTATCTCGCGCTTGATCCGTCAAACGCGCAGGCTCTGCGCCTTGGCATACAGGTTGCGGGAATGCTTCAGGATCGAGAATTCGCTGATTATGTGCTTGGTCTCATGAAGCAGCACAATCCTGCGTCAGTTTCCATGGCGCAGTCATTCATAGACCAGGCTTTCGGTGATTAGTTTCGCCATTTGGTGAAGCCATAATCGTCTGTGGGGTCAGGGATCCAGCCATGTCTGGTCTGAAGATCACTGTGTTTGATGGTCCGCCATACCAGATAATCAATGATGTCCTGCGTGCTGGCCTCTTGTCTGGCCTTGAGGAACCTTGTGGCAAGGGCGGCGACGCGCGGCGCAGCATAGCTGCTGCCACCAGTATCACTCCGGACGCCTCGATGATCTATCACAGGAACGGCTTCGGCCGGCACCATTATATCGACATTCAGCTGACCATAATTTGACGCCGGATCAAGTCGTCCAAATTCGTCGCCCGATGTCACAACAATCATGTTTTGAAGCGCCAATGCTGCCGGATAGATAGGTGAGCTGTCGATGTTCTCTCCATCGTTGCCTGCTGAAACGACAAACAGGATATGGTCATGCCGGCCTGCGGCATCTGCAAAGCAGGCCCAGTCATTCCGATCACGCGATCCCATCGACATGGTAACAATACGAATTCCCGCGTCTGCGATGGTGTCAATCATCGCGCCAAAGCGGCACATCTCGGGCGCTGGAAATCGGTAGATGGCAACTGGCAAACCAGGCGCTTCGGCAACCAGAACGCTGAAAACAGTCGATCCATGATGGAGGGGGAAGAACAGGTTACGCCGTGGATCACTGTCAAAGGGGCGGTCATCGTTATCCCAGAAATCATAGCCGAAAAGACCACCGTCAGACGTCACCGCCAGACTATCTTGGAAGGCGGGCAGCAGGTAATTCACGCCTGTGTCGACGAGTGCCAGCAGCGGAGCCTCGGTTGGTGATGCTGGCGGAAAGGGCGGGTTTTGGGGCTCAACGTCGATGACGGTTTTGAGATCGGGTCCCAGGATTTCGATTGCTTGGACTGTGCCAGACCTGTCGCGCTTCACTTGTCTGGCAAGCCGCAGTACGCAGGGCGGTGTGAGACGGATCTGTAGATCGGGCTTGCCTGCCGCATCATTTTTATTTGCTGTAGCTACCCGCCAGTTGGATTTATCAGGGCGAAAGACAAAGGTAAGATCGTTTGCCGTTGGTCGACCTTCTAATTCAGCATTTAGCGCGGAACAAAGATGTTCGACGGTTAGCCTTGTCTCGGCGATGACAGCCCTGCCCGATAGAGTAAGGCAAAGACAACAGATCAAGAGACAAAGGCGGGATGGCATAATATCCAACATCGGATGACTGGTTTCTGAATGACATCGTCATCGTCTCCAGCGTGAATGAGCTTGTCAATCTGTCAGCCGGTCACATCCATCGTTGGCAACTCCTGACCATGACCTTTGACAAGCTTTGTTACTGGATGGGATAAGCGTGTCATTATGGTGTGCCGTTTTGTTTTCTTGTTATCTGCCCTGATGCTGCTTGCTGCGCCAGCTAAGGCCCAACTGACCTTTCCCGATCGTCCGCCGGAAGGTGTTTTTGTTGTTGATACCGCCAACATGCTTGATGCGGTTGAAGAACAGGTCATCAATGATATGGCAGGACGGCTTCTCGCCGAAGAACGTATTCCACTGATCGTCGTTACCGTGCTTGCCCTCAATCTTCATGGCGCTGAAGGCATGGGCATTGAGAGGTATGCACAGGCATTGTTCGACCATTGGGGCATTGGCTCACCTGATCGCAATTACGGCATGCTTGTGCTGGTGTCATCTGTTGACCGCCGGGCGCGTATTGAATTTGGTGCTGGGTTTGCGGGCCGTTATAATGCCGAAGCAGAGCACGTGATGCAGAACATCATGATCCCAGCCTTTAAGAATTATGACTATGGTGGTGGGCTTGTGGAAGCTGCCTCAGCACTGAATCTTCTGGCACGCGGACTTGGCCTGCCACTTCCGGAAGTGCCATGGCATTTTGTTATTCCCGGAGCAATTGCGGGCTTCATTGGCCTGACTTTTATTGTCCATAATCTGTTTGCCTCTGGACGTAGCGGTTGGGCTTGGGCTCTTCTTGCTTTCGTTGGCATTGTCCTCTGGTTTTTCCTGAAACCTGGACGTGGAGGCCGCGGCGGTTCATTCGGGGGTGGTTTTTCAGGCGGTGGCGGTGCCAGTGGCGGATGGTAGGATGATAGATGGCTAATCTTCACAGACGGATCTCCGATGAAGATCGCACGGCAATCTCGCAGGCTATTACAGCTGCCGAATGGCGAAGCGGATGTGAGATCATCCCCGTGCTTGCAAGCAGTTCAGGTCGCTACGACCGAGGCGAAGATATTTTCGGTCTGATTTTTGCGCTGACCGTCCTTGGCCTTATCTGGACGTTGGTTTCGGCAAGTGGAGTCGAAGCAACCGGATTATGGACTGAGAGTGGAGCGCCATTCGGCCTTGGAGCTGTCATTGGCATCGTTATTGGTGGATTTGCCATTGGTGCCTTTCTGGCAACGCGGTTCTCTGCGCTGAAGACTCTGTTTGTGTCGCGTCAGGAAATGACGCAGGAAGTCATTCGAGCGGCAGAAGCCTGTTTTTATGCACGTGGTTTGCGCAAGGCACCCAACACAGCTGGGATTCTGATCTATGTGTCTGCCTATGAACGTATGGTTCATATTCTGGGAGACGAAGCTGTGGCAGCACAACTCAGTGAGGCAGGATGGAACCAGATACGGGA
>WTJS01000189.1 GCA_011524735.1 Alphaproteobacteria bacterium | reverse complement strand
TCTACATCGGCGGCATCATCAAGCATGCCAAGTCGCTGAACGCCTTCACCAACGCCTCGACCAACAGCTACAAGCGTCTGATCCCAGGCTATGAAGCACCGGTCCTGCTGGCCTATTCCTCGCGCAACCGTTCGGCGTCCTGCCGGATCCCGCATGTGAACTCGCCTGCTGGCAAGCGTGTTGAGGTTCGTTTCCCAGATGCGACCGCCAACCCATATCTGGCCTTCTCGGCCATGCTGATGGCTGGCCTCGACGGCATCCAGAACAAGATCCATCCTGGCGACGCTATGGACAAGGATCTGTACGACCTGCCGGCAGAAGAGCTGGCACAGATCCCAACCGTCTGTGCATCGCTTCGTGAAGCTCTGGAAAGCCTCGATGCCGACCGTGCGTATCTGACCCAGGGCAATGTCTTCACCGACGATCAGATCGATGCCTATATCGAGCTGAAGATGGAAGAAGTCATCGCACTGGAGCACACCCCGCATCCGGTCGAATTCCAGATGTACTACTCGGTCTAAATTTTAGACCACGCTGCCCCGGCCATCCGGCCGGACCAGCCAAGACTGCACAAACCCCCGGGCAACCGTCCGGGGGTTTTTTGGTGATACATAGAGTTAATAGACAACAATTCGTTAAACCAACGGCTGTTTCATCTTCTGGTAGCGTTCGAACAAATGTTGCAGGCGGTCATGTTCTGACGTGAAGGGTTTGCGCTGATACAGACGGTCGACAGCGCGATCAAGCGCATGATGGGCGCGGCGCAACGGTGGCGGCATGGTATCGGGATCATAGAGATGGGCCAGCGTAGCGTCTGGATATGCGGCCCTTGCCTCCAGAATGGCCTGTGCCAGCGGTTCAATCTTGGCCGCGTCCCTTGCCGTGATCTCTGGCACCGGAAACGCGTTATACACAACACCGATTGAATACCGGTAGTCGTTCTTCAATCGACCGCATACCGCCCGCATCCAGGTCATATGCATGGTTGACGTTAGCAGTGCGAAGTCGATTAGCTTAGCTGATTCAACTATACGCAGAGCATTGCTTGGCACATCAGGAGGTTCCATCCATCCTATTGGCACAAACTCTCGTCTCTCAGAGCTTGTCTCTGGCAACGCCAGAAAAGGAACCTCCGGCAGTACCGTGACATTAAATTCGGTGGGATAATTGGCGAGCCTGAGAGTTTGTTTGCGATTACTTTTTGCCCTGAATTCTCTAACGGCCTGAACCCTTTTTACTAGTTCAGGAAGATGCGCTAAGTCACTTGGAGAAATGCTTGCAGGATGAACAATATATCTATGAACGCCGTTGATAAATTCTTTTGCACCAAAATATCGTCTGAAATGCATTGCCGCTGATGGGTCAGTTTCGCAAAGAGACATGTATTCAGTTTCTGTAAGGATGTAGTGCTGGTCATCTATCGGTTGGCTACCTGACTTTGACTGCCGCCATCCATTGATTGGGCGGCCTTCCTCATGCACCACCAGCTTGGCATCCGATTTGCCGCCCGTATCGAACAGATAGGGAGAGATTGCGGTAGCAGTGACTTCCTCTGGTTCTCCCTTGATGTCTTCATAGTGATAGAGACGTGCCTGTCGCAGTGGCGCAGCCGCGTTTTCCAACCCCAGAATGACAACATGGACATTGGCCCTGCCCCGCGCCTCAGACCCCCATGCAAAGGTGCGATGGGCAAAGACAATCCGAAGGCCGTACTGGTCAAACAGGATGGGCCATAGCTGGCCAACCTGTTCACCCTGCGTAATCGAATTTGTGGCCACAAACCCGATGGGGGCCTTGCCGGACTGAACATAGCTGGCAGCCTTGATAAACCATGCCGCCACATAATCCAGCGTGCCGCCAGTCCCGCCAAGCCTGGCGATATCCCGCACCTGTCGCCGCTGGTCATCTGACTGTGTCTTCGACCCGCTAAAAGGCGGATTACCTAAAATATAGCTGCAGTTCTGCGCTGGCAGTATGTCCGTCCAGTCAACCTCCAGCGCATCTCCGTGAATAATGGTAGGGGCGGATCGCAACGGGATACGAACAAACCCCAGACCATACAGCAGGCTGAGTTGATTGTTCATGATGTGGTCCATCATCCACATCGCCGTCTCCGCCACGCGCACCGGAAACTCTTCCAACTCCACGCCATAAAACTGATCCACATTGACCAGTGATAGATCAGTGGCCGCCAGATCATCCTGCCTGTCCGCATGGCGTAATGTTCGCAACGCCTTGATGATCCGCATTTCCAGCCTGCGAATTTCTCTATAGGTAATCACCAGGAAATTGCCGCAGCCACAGGCCGGGTCAAAAAAGGTCAGCCGCGCAAGCTTTTGCTGAAACCGTATCAGTTCGGATTTTCGGGTGCGCCCCCGTAACGCCAGAATACGTTCAGCTTCAGCCGTCAAATCATCCAGAAACAGGGGCTGAATGACCTTCATGATATTCTGTTCAGTCGTGTAATGG
>WTJS01000255.1 GCA_011524735.1 Alphaproteobacteria bacterium | reverse complement strand
TCCTTGCTGAGCACACCAGCCCCAGTCAATCGATTGAACAATGTCGATTTCCCAGCGTTGGTGTAGCCAATCAGCGCAACCGTCGGCACCTCACCACGCACGCGGTTACCCCGCTGCATGTGACGTGTCCGCTCCACTTCCTTCAGTTCTTTCTTGATCCGGACAACACGATCCATAAGCATGCGGCGATCAAGTTCAATCTGACGTTCACCAGGGCCGCCAAGGAAGCCGCCACCGCCACGCTGGCGTTCAAGGTGCGTCCAGCTCCGTACAAGACGACTGCGCTGGAAAGTCAAAGCCGCAAGTTCAACCTGAAGCCGTCCAGCATGTGTCTGCGCTCGCGCTCCAAAAATTTCCAGAATCAACGCTGTTCGATCAATAACTTTACATCCGGTACCCGTCTCCAGGTTACGCTGCTGAACAGGACTCAGGGCCGCGTTAACGATAATGACTGGATGATCATAAATGTCTGCAAGCTCACCCAGCTTTTCGACAAAACCTGTTCCAAGGAATGTTCCAGCCCGCGGTTTGTAAAAGCTAACAGACTCTTCATGTACAACCTCAAGGCCTATCGCGCCGACAAGCTGTACAGCTTCCGCCAGCATAGCGGCCGCACTGCGCGGCAGCGGCATCGTGCGAACATCTGGATGGATGACAAAAGCGGTGGGATTGCCCAAGAATACGTCCTGCGAGAAAGCGTCACAATATTGAGTGTGGGTGTTTACCTTTCCAACAGGTAGAAAATACTGGCGATGGATGCAACCTTTCGCGACAATCTATAGCAAGAGGCACCCGCCTGCGACGATTAGCCAGCACAGGAACACCATATCATGACCAAATCAGTTATCATCACCGGCGCAGGCCGCGGCATCGGCGCCGCTACGGCACGGACCTTTCTCGACGCCGGATACCAGGTCGGACTGATCGGCAGAAATGCAGAGACTTTGGAGCGTGCCGCAAACGGACATGAAAACGCCCTTGTCTTGCCCTGTGATGTCGGTGTGCCCGAACAGGTTGAAGCCACGTTTGCCAAGGCCTTAGACAGCTGGGGACGGCTGGATGTGCTGTTCAACAATGCCGGGCGTGGCAGTCCACCGGCAAGCGTTGACGACACTTCGGTTGAAGACTGGCTGGACGTTGTACGGATCAACCTGACCGGCTCTTTCCTCTGCGCCCGCGCAGCATTTGGAATCATGCGGAATCAAACCCCGCAAGGTGGACGGATTATCAATAACGGATCGATTTCGGCACATGCCCCCCGCCCCGGGTCAGCCCCTTATACATCCACCAAACATGCCATAACTGGTCTGACGAAAAGCCTGTCACTTGATGGCCGGGCCTATGACATTGTCTGTGGTCAGATCGACATCGGCAACGCCCTAACAGAAATGGTTGAGCCAATGAAGAACGGCATCATTCAGCCAGATGGATCGATCAAGGTTGAGGCCACCATGGATGTTAAGCATGTGGCGAATTCCGTGCTTCACATGGCGGAGCTACCGCTTGACGCCAATGTCCAGTTCATGACGGTCATGGCTCCAAAAATGCCCTTCATTGGTCGAGGCTAGGGGTTAGCAAGGTTGAAATCCGCCAAGGGCTATGAAATGGCCATTGCGGTATCCCGGTTTACCATAGATGAATGGCTGTCCTTCTGGCGTTTCCACACGCCCGCCTGCGGCACGCAGCACTGCCTCACCTGCCGCAGTATCCCATTCCATGGTGGGGGCAAAGCGCGGATAGGCATCAGCTTCACCACTCGCCAGCAAACAGAACTTAACGCTTGATCCTATGGCCGTGGTCTTGGTTATCCGCTGTGCGTCCAACCAGCCATTCGTGACCGGATCACGATGCGACCGGCTTGCCACTGCCACAGCGCCAGTTTCCGGTACGTTTCGAATTTGGATGTCACGTGTCAGGCCGTCACATGTCTCATAGGCGCTGCTGCCAACCACACCACTGAAATAACGGTCTAATGCTGGGGCAAAGACAATTCCCGCCACCGGACGCCTGTCTGCAATCAAACCGATATTCACAGTAAAGGCTCCATTACCATCAGGGCGCAGGAATTCCCGTGTACCGTCGATGGGATCTACAAGGAAAAACACGTCTGGCGCATCAAGATGATGGCTTTCAGAGTTTTCTTCAGAGATGACTGGAATGTCAGGAGCAGCCTTTGCCAGAGCAGCCAAAACTATGGCCTCCGCTGCTTCATCTGCTTCTGTAACAGGTGATCCATCGGACTTACGACGCGCCTCGACGCCCACCGCATGAATTTTCATGATGACTTCACCAGCTTCATACACAGCCGAGGCAAGAGCCGCCATTAAGCGTTCACATTCCGAGATGGATGGGGCCATGAAATCCTCCGACAGAGCGGACACCAGCCTAAACGCGCTAAAGATCCAGTTCCAATTGATTCTGGATAGCCGTTCCGGATTTGCCACCAAATCGCTTATGGGGGTGGCGATCT
>WTJS01000231.1 GCA_011524735.1 Alphaproteobacteria bacterium | reverse complement strand
CCACCAGTTCGGTCGTCTTGGCCCGCACATTGGAATCCCGGTTGATGACCCGACTGACTGTCTTGGGCGACACACCGGCTTCCTTAGCCACGTCATAGATCGTCGTCATGATAAACTCATGAACATTAGCACCTCATGTCACGATGACATCGGTGTCATTGGCTGTCGAGTCAAAAATGACACCGATGTCATTTTTGATAGCTCCCCATCAATCCAACCTACTAATCCTGACTAAGGTCCTTACCCGAGGCATACGAACCACGGCTCAAGGCCTTTGGACCACAGACCTTGAGCAACCAGCCTGGACCTTTTGCGCAAACTTTCAAACAGTTCTGAGCGGTCCTCATGACGTCTGCTTCACCAAGAAGTCGGCGTATTTTCCAGGTGGAAAGGACCATGATAGGGCTGTATCTTTGAGCCTTGACGGAACCGCATGGTGATAGAACCCATGAGACCACACCGCGTCACGTTGATAACGGGCATCAATATATTCTTCACCGGCGTGGCGTTTGCCTCGACGACACCATACCGCGCTATCATTGGCATAGATGAAATCGGCCTCAGCAACGCTGATTTCGGCTTAATCATGGCCCTCAATGCTGTTGGAGGCGCCCTCATTTCTGTTTTTCTGGGATGGCTTTCCGACAGGGTCTCCGACCGACGTATCATTCTACTTCTGTGTGCTTTTGGCGGCATGTTTGGATTTGGTATTGCATGGCTTGTGAGAAATCCGCTGGGCTTTGCTATGGCTTTTTGCCTGCTCATACCATTTGGCAATGCCCTCTTTTCACAATCATTTTCCTTTGCCCGGACGTTTCTTGACGCCTTCACTCCGACCCGCTCCGAATTGACACTTTCCTTCTTACGGAGCGGCTTCACTGCGGCATGGGTTCTGACGCCACCTGTTGCGGGGCTGTTGGCCGCGACAACCCATGATTTCGTAGTCTTTGTCATCGCGTGCAGTGCGCATCTAGCCTGCTTGCTGCTGATCATAATTCTCGTGACGGTCTCAGATGCAAATATGATAGCGAGCCCAGACGCAAGGACAGATCGGAAAAGCGATCTGGCGACAGAGATCGGCATACCAAAACCATATAGGCTTGGCGTATTGGGCGTGACGCTGTCTATGACTGCTTTGCATCTCAATATCAGTGTCCTGCCGCTTTTGATCATGAAGGACCTTCAAGGCACTTTCAAACAGGTCGGCATGAACGCGGCACCGGCTGCTATTATCGAGATTCCGATGATCATCGGTTGGGGATATCTGGCTTTACGGGTCAGAAAAACATCCATTCTCGCCTCAAGCAGCCTGCTGTTCGCGATCTATTTTATTCTCACGGCTAACGCATCAAATGTGCTGCAGGTGATGATGTTTCAGGTGCTTGCTGCGGCTGGCATTTCGGCCCTGCTGAGCATAAATATTTCCTATCTCCAGGAAGTGATGCCAGGACGCGTTGGATTGTCCACTTCTCTTCTCGATGTCACAGGTGTCCTCGCTGCCGTTTCAGCCGCCGTCATCTTCGCTGCGAACCCCTGGCCAATCTAAGCAAATCTTATGTTAGCCGCCGGCGTTCTGTGCGTGCTTGGCGCTCTTTGTCTGTTTTTCACCAACAGGATGACCGATGAATAGCTGTCTGAACTAATGGCCAATGGCCAGACAGCGTTACAAGGGGTGCAAAGTTACGCAAGCGTCGGTGTTGTTAGCATATGGTCTTGAGCAAACTCTGCCGCCAACCATCACCCGGTCTGGCAACTGACGCACAAGCACTCGATTGCATTCAGCGATGCCTGCCGACACTCAAACCCAGAGATCCTTGCTAAGGTCTCGAACCACAACTTACGACCCGCCGATCAAGGCCCTTGGTCTAGAGCTCAGGCGAGGTTTCGATGTATCTGTTCAATGCAGGCGAAGTGTAACCCACTGCTAAAAGCAAACGTCACACCGTTAAAAGACCACAATAAATGCGGCAGTAGTTAACCACAAAAACCGCCCAAAATCAGGGTCGGCTCAGATATCTGATATTCTATTATTTTGTTGGTTGCGGGGGCAGGATTTGAACCTGCGACCTTCAGGTTATGAGCCTGACATTTTTGGCTTCCAGTCTAACAAATTTCTAAAAGGCACCGAAAAGGCACCGTGACTTTTGGCGTTTCCAAAAAGGCACCAGGACCGTACAACTTCTTTGCCATTTTCTTCAGCCCAAATTGTCACTTGTCATTGTAATGACAGTTGCTTGTCGCAGATCTATGTTTCTGTGCGTCTAGTGCAGAATTTAGGTGTCATTTTGAACACGGTCACCCAACGCACGAAGAGTTTCTGCATAAGCCGGCTCAATCCACGATGAATCCCAGAACCATAGATATAGGCCGCGATCCACTTCATGCTGGATGACTCTCGTGCCACCCTCTACTGGCTCCAGCAACCATTGATGGTCAAAGGTGATGACGCCGGGGATGCCACCGGTTTGCCGAA
>WTJS01000233.1 GCA_011524735.1 Alphaproteobacteria bacterium | reverse complement strand
TCCTGAACTCGACCAAGGGCAAGAAAGAGCGCGTTGGCCGGATGATGATGATGCATTCGAACAACCGTGAGGAAATCGAAGAGGCATACGCAGGCGACATCGTGGCGCTTGCCGGGATGAAGGAAACCACTACCGGTGACACCATGTGTGACTCGCTGAAGCCGGTTGTCCTGGAAACCATGACATTCCCTGATCCGGTGATTGAGATTGCCGTTGAGCCGAAGTCGAAGAATGACCAGGAGAAGATGTCGACAGGCCTGCAGCGCCTGGCGGCTGAGGATCCGTCCTTCCGTGTCTCGTCTGACCCTGAGTCAGGCCAGACCATCATGAAGGGTATGGGCGAACTTCACCTCGACATCCTTGTTGATCGCCTGAAGCGTGAGTTCAAGGTTGAGGCGAATATCGGTGCACCGCAGGTTGCTTATCGCGAGACCATCACCCGCGAAACTGAGATCGACTACACCCATAAAAAGCAGTCGGGTGGTTCGGGTCAGTTTGCCCGTGTGAAGATGATCTTCCGGCCTCTGGCTGAAGGAGGCTACGGCTTCACCAACTCTGTTGTTGGTGGTTCGGTGCCGCGCGAATATGTGCCTGGCGTTGAAAAGGGCCTCGAGCAGGCTAAGGAATCTGGCAGCATTGCCGGCTTCCCAGTGATCGATTTTGAAGTCGAGCTCATTGACGGTGCGAGCCACGATGTTGACTCCTCTGTGCTGGCCTTCGAAATCGCTGCTCGTGCAGCCTTCCGTGAAGCCATGCAGAAGGCGTCGCCAAAGCTGCTTGAGCCTGTGATGAAGGTCGAGGTGATCACCCCTGAGGAATATATGGGCGACATCATCGGTGATCTGAACAGCCGCCGCGGTAACGTCGGTGGTATGGATCAGCGCGGTAACGCCCGTGCCATCGACGCGATGGTGCCGCTGGCCAACATGTTTGGTTACATCAACACCCTTCGTTCGATGAGCCAGGGCCGCGCCCAGTACTCAATGCAGTTTGACCATTACGAACAAGTGCCTCAGGCCGTGGCTGATGAAGTCCGCGCCAAGATGGCCTGACCCAGCTGAGACAGACAGGAGACAGATAAGATGTCCAAGGAGAAGTTTGATCGTTCAAAGCCGCACGTAAACATTGGCACGATTGGCCATGTTGACCACGGCAAGACGACATTGACAGCGGCGATCACGAAGGTGATGGCGGAAGCTGGTGGCGCCGAGTTTCAGGCGTATGATCAGATTGACAAGGCACCGGAAGAGCGTGCGCGCGGTATCACCATTTCGACGGCTCACGTTGAGTATGAGACAGACAACCGTCACTATGCGCATGTGGATTGCCCTGGTCACGCTGACTATGTGAAGAACATGATCACCGGTGCGGCGCAGATGGATGGTGCGATTCTTGTTGTGTCGGCAGCTGATGGCCCGATGCCACAGACCCGCGAGCACATTCTGCTGGCGCGTCAGGTTGGTGTTCCGGCGCTGTGCGTGTTCATGAACAAGGTCGACCAGGTTGACGACGAGGAGCTTCTGGAGCTTGTGGAGATGGAGATCCGCGAGCTTCTGTCGAGCTACGAGTTCCCTGGCGACGACATTCCGATCGTGAAGGGCTCGGCGCTTGCGGCGCTTGAGGACAGCGATGCGACCATCGGTTCCGAGGCGATCAAGGAGCTGATGGCGGCTGTTGACGATTACATTCCGCAGCCGGAGCGTCCGAAGGACCAGCCGTTCCTGATGCCGATCGAGGATGTGTTCTCGATTTCGGGTCGTGGTACGGTTGTGACGGGTCGTATTGAGCGTGGCATCGTGAATGTTGGTGAAGAGATCGAGATTGTTGGTCTGAAAGAGACCACCAAGACGACCTGTACCGGTGTTGAGATGTTCCGCAAGCTTCTGGACCAGGGTGAGGCCGGCGACAATGTTGGTGTTCTGCTTCGTGGTACGAAGCGTGAGGATGTTGAGCGCGGTCAGGTTCTGGCGGCTCCAGGCACCATTACCCCGCACACAGACTTCAAGTGTGAGGCCTACATCCTGACCAAGGAAGAGGGTGGCCGTCATACGCCGTTCTTCTCGAACTATCGTCCGCAGTTCTACTTCCGTACGACTGACGTGACCGGTTCGGTTGAGCTGCCATCGGGCACCGAGATGGTGATGCCAGGTGACAACATTGCGATGACCGTGACCCTGATCGCGCCAATCGCCATGGATGAAGGCCTGCGCTTTGCGATCCGCGAAGGTGGCCGTACCGTCGGCGCCGGCGTCGTCGCATCCATCGTTAAGTAAGGAAGACTTTTAGAGAGGGGCGTCCAGCGCCCCTCTTTATCTGTAGGTATAAGGAAGAGCAGCTATGGAAACCCAGAACATCCGGATCCGGTTGAAGGCGTTTGATCATCGTATCCTCGACCAGTCGACAAACGAGATCGTGAATACGGCCAAGCGAACCGGTGCAGACGTACGGGGTCCAATCCCGCTGCCGACCAACATTCGCCGCATGACGGTGCTGCGTTCGCCGCACATCGACAAGAAAAGCCGCGAACAGTTTGAAATGCGGACGCACAAGCGTCTGCTGGACATTGTTGACCCGACTCCACAGACGGTAGACGCGCTGATGAAGCTCGATCTGGCCGCCGGCGTGGATGTCGAGATCAAGCTCTAGGGAAGGGGCAGAACCAATGCGTAGCGGAGTTATTGCCCGCAAGCTGGGTATGACACGGGTGTTTACCGATACCGGTCGTCACGTTCCAGTCACGGTTGTTAAAATGGACGACGTACAGGTCGTCTCGGTTCGCGATCAGGCTAAGCATGGCTACACAGCTGTGCAGCTTGGTGCCGGCGCCGCCAAGGCAAAGAATACATCGAAGGCGATGCGTGGTCACTTTGCCAAGGCTAACGTGCTGCCGAAGTCCAAGCTTGCTGAGTTTCGTGTGTCTGACGATGCGGTCATCGGTGTTGGCTCAACACTGGCGCCAAGCCACTTTGTAGCTGGCCAGAAGGTTGACGTTGTTGGCACGACCCAGGGTAAGGGTTTTGCTGGTGCGATGAAGCGGCACAACTTTGGCGGTCTCCGGGCGTCACACGGTGTGTCGATTTCACATCGCTCGCACGGTTCGACTGGCCAGTGTCAGGAACCAGGCAAGGTGTTCAAGGGCAAGAAAATGGCCGGCCATATGGGCGCCGTTCGCAATACAACCCAGAATATTGAGGTTGTCGCTGTTGATGACGCTGAGGGCATTGTCCTGCTTCAGGGCGCTGTTCCTGGCCCAAAGGGCGGCTGGGTTCTGATCAGCGACGCCATTAAGGCGAAGCTTCCTGAGGATCTGCCGTTCCCAGCAGGTCTGATGAGTGATGCCGCTGAAGACGCATCGGCTGAGGAAGCTGCTGCTGACGAGGCGCCAGCTGAAGAGGCTGCAGCAGATGAGGCAGACGCACCTGAGGCGGCTGCTGATGAGGATAAGTCTGATGAAAGTTAAGGTCACTACACTCGACAGCAAGGCTGCCGGCGACATTACGCTTGCCGATGCTGTTTTCGGTGTCGCACCGCGTGCTGATATCGTAGCCCGCGTTGTGAACTGGCAACTGGCTAAGCGCCGTGCTGGTACGCATAAGGTGAAGAGCCGCGGTGAAATCGCCCGTACAACGGCAAAGATGTACCGCCAGAAGGGCACGGGTAACGCCCGTCACGGTCCCCGTTCGGTTGTGCAGTTCCGTGGTGGTGGCGTTGTGCATGGTCCAGTCGTTCGCGATCATGGCTATTCGCTCCCGAAAAAGGTTCGCCAGCTTGGGATGAAGTCCGCTCTGTCCTCAAAAGCTGCTGATGGCAAGCTGATCGTTGTTGATGAGCTGAAGTCAGAAGCGAAGACTGCCAAGCTCAAGGCAAAGCTTGCCAAGCTTGGTGCCGAGAACGCTCTGTTTATCGGTGGTGCTGAGCTTGATGCCGGTTTCGTCAAGGCTGCCAGCAACATTCCGTTTGTCGATGTCCTGCCGCAGCAGGGTATCAATGTGTATGACATCCTGCGCCGTGATGTTCTCGTTCTGTCGAAGGACGCCGCGGCCCATCTTGAGGAGCGCCTGAAATGAGTGTTCGTCCGCGCAAGCCGGCCAAGGTGTCGATGAGCAAGGCCGCAGCCTATGACACCATTCTGCGCCCGATCATCACTGAGAAGGCAACGATGGCTAACGAAAACGGCCAGGTCACCTTTGCGGTGCCTCTGACCGCGACCAAGCCACAGATCAAGGCAGCTGTTGAAATGCTGTTTGATGTTCAGGTGACTGCCGTGAACACCATCTTGCTGAAAGGTAAGGCGAAGATGTTCCGTGGTCGTCCAGGTCGTCGTTCTGACATGAAGAAGGCCATGGTTACCCTGGCCGAAGGTCAAACCATTGACCTGATGGGAGTGTAAGACCATGGCGTTGAAGAAGTTCAATCCGACCACACCCGGCCAGCGTAATCTGGTTCTGGTTGACAAGTCGGATCTCTATAAGGGCAAGCCTGTTAAGAAGCTGACCCAGGGTCTGACCAAGTCGGGTGGCCGGAACAATTCTGGTCACGTTACCGCTTGGCAGCGTGGTGGTGGCCACAAGCGTCGCTATCGCATGATCGATTTCAAGCGCACCAAGTCCGGCATGGCTGCGACTGTTGAGCGTCTGGAATATGATCCGAACCGCACCGCCTTCATCGCCCTGATCACCTATGAAGATGGTGAGCAGAGCTACATCCTGGCGCCGCAGCGTCTGGCTGTTGGTGATAAGGTGCAGTCAGGTATCGGTTCCGATATCAAGCCTGGCAATGCTCTGCCTCTGGCAAATATCCCCGTCGGCACTCTGGTTCACAATGTTGAGCTGAAGCCCGGCAAGGGTGGCCAGCTGGCGCGTTCTGCCGGGACTTACATCCAGCTTGTTGGTCGTGACCGTGGCTATGCCATTCTGCGTCTGACCTCTGGCGAAGTTCGCCTGGTTCGTGGTGAGTGCATGGCGTCGATTGGCGCGGTATCCAACCCTGACCAGCAGAACATCAAGATCGGCAAGGCCGGTCGTAATCGCTGGCTTGGCAAGCGCCCACATGTTCGTGGTGTCGTCATGAACCCGATCGATCACCCGCATGGTGGTGGTGAAGGTCGCACCTCCGGTGGTCGTCACCCTGTGACACCATGGGGTAAGCCGACCAAGGGTAAGCGCACTCGTTCCAACAAGAAGACAGACCGCCTGATTGTGCGGCGTCGCAAGCCATAAGGGGCTGAATTGATATGGCACGTTCTGTTTGGAAAGGTCCTTTCGTCGACGCCTATCTGCTGAAGAAAGCAGACAAGGTTCGCGAATCTGGTCGCAACGAGGTCATCAAGACCTGGTCGCGCCGGTCCACCATCCTGCCGCAGTTTGTCGGTCTGACTTTTGGCGTTCATAACGGCAACAAGTTCATCCCGGTATCCGTATCGGAGGACATGGTAGGCCACAAACTTGGTGAATTCGCGCCGACTCGTACCTATTACGGTCACGCGGCGGACAAGAAGTCTAAGCGGTAGAGGGCAGCATGGGTAAGCAAGCAAAACCAAGAGCGCTGGCGGATAGCGAAGCTAAATCAGTTCTTCGCAACCTGCGCGTCAGCCCACAGAAGCTGAACCTTGTCGCGGCGATGATCCGCGGCATGGATGTGAACAAGGCTCTGGCCACTCTGACCTTTTCGCGTCGTCGTATTGCGATTGATGTGAAGAAGGCGCTGCAGTCGGCTATCGCCAACGCGGAAAACAACCATTCGCTGGATGTTGACCGTCTGTTCGTCAAGGAAGCCCATGTTGGCAAGGCCATTGTGATGAAGCGTTTCAAGGCGCGTGCCCGCGGTCGTGGCGCACGGATCCTGAAGCCGTTTTCACACCTGACAATCATTGTCGGTGAAAGAGGAGACCAGTAGATGGGTCAGAAAGTTAAACCTATTGGCCTGCGCGTTGGCATCAACCGCACCTGGGATTCACGCTGGTATGCTGGCCGCAATTACGGCGAGCTGCTTCACCAGGACATTGAGCTTCGCAGCTATCTTATGGATCGCCTCAAGCAGGCCGCCATTAGCCGCGTTGTCATTGAGCGTCCAGCTGGCCGTGCCCGTGTAACAATTCATGCCGGTCGCCCGGGCCTGATCATTGGTAAGAAGGGCCAGGACATCGAACGTCTGCGTGCCGACCTTGCCAAGCGTATCGGCGGTGATGTCAGCCTGAACATCGTTGAGGTTCGTAAGCCTGAGATCGATGCCAAGCTGATCGCTGAGAACATTGCGCAGCAGCTTGAGCGCCGCGTTGGTTTTCGTCGCGCCATGAAGCGTGCGGTTCAGTCCGCGATGCGCCTTGGCGCACAGGGTGTTCGGATCAACTGTGCTGGTCGTCTTGGTGGTGCTGAGATTGCCCGTACAGAATGGTATCGCGAAGGCCGCGTTCCGCTTCACACTCTGCGCGCCGAAGTTGATTACGGCGAAGGGTCCGCGTTCACCACTTATGGCGTCTGCGGCATCAAAGTTTGGGTATTCAAGGGCGAAGTTATGGCCCACGACCCGATGGCTCAGGACAAGCGGCTTGCTGAACAGCAGTCCGGTCCGGCCCCACGGGCTAACGGTTAATCAGGAGGAGTTGGTCAGATGCTCTCGCCGAAGAGAACCAAATTCCGCAAGGCGCACAAGGGGCGTATCCATGGCTTGGCCAAGGGTGGTACGCAGCTGAACTTTGGTGCCTACGGACTGAAGGCGGTTACGCCTGAGCGTGTTACGGCACGCCAGATCGAAGCTGCCCGTCGTGCCATCACCCGTCACCTTCGTCGTGCCGGTCGTGTCTGGATCCGCATCTTCCCTGATGTGCCAGTCTCCTCGAAGCCTGCTGAAGTCCGGATGGGTAAAGGTAAGGGTTCGCCAGAATACTGGGTAGCCAAGGTAAAGCCTGGCCGGATCATGTTTGAAATTGACGGTGTTCCATGGGAACTGGCGAAAGAGGCGCTGACACTTGCGTCTGCCAAGCTTCCCCTCGACACCCGTATCGTTCGCCGTCTTGGCGACGTTGACTAAGGGAGAGGCAGGATGGCACTCGTCAAAGCTGAGGAACTTCGCGCTAAGACCGCGGATGAGCTGAACGACCAGCTTGTCGATCTGAAGAAGGAGCAGTTTAACCTGCGCTTTCAGGTCGCCGGTGGTCAGAATGAAAACCCTGCGCGTGCACGCATTGTGCGCCGCGAGATCGCTCGTATCAAAACCGTACTTGGTGAAAAATCCAAGGCGGCTGGTGCGGCACAGTAAGGAAGCCTAGTTATGCCGAAGCGTATTATGCAGGGCACGGTTGTCAGCGATAAGAGCGACAAGACGGTTACCGTTCTCGTCGAGCGCAGGATCATGCATCCGGTCTATAAGAAGTTCATCACCAAATCCAAGAAGTTCGCGGCTCATGATGCCGAGAACCGCTGCAAGGAAGGTGATACTGTTCGCATTCGCGAATGTGCGCCGATTTCGAAGTCCAAGAACTACGAAGTCATTTACGAAGACGCAGCAGCTAACTGAGGGAGATCGCTATGATTCAGATGCAGTCAAATCTCGAGGTTGCTGATAATTCGGGTGCTCGCCGCGTCCAGTGCATCAAGGTTCTTGGTGGTTCTGGTCGTAAGGTAGCCGGTGTTGGTGATGTGATCGTTGTATCGGTCAAGGAAGCCATTCCACGGGGTAAGGTGAAGAAGGGTGATGTGCATCGCGCCGTCATCGTCCGCACTGCCAAGGAAATCCGCCGCGCCGATGGCAGCGCCATCCGGTTTGACCGGAATGCCGCAGTGCTGCTGAACAAGCAGAACGAGCCAATTGGCACTCGTATTTTTGGCCCGGTAACACGTGAACTGCGTGGCCGGAGCTTTATGAAGATTGTTTCGCTGGCACCGGAGGTGCTGTGATGGCTGAGAAGTTCAAAATCAAAAAAGGTGACCAGGTCATCGTAACCACCGGCCGTGACAAGGGTCGTCGTGGTGAGGTCCTGGAAGTGCTTCGTTCGGAGAGCCGCGTTGTTGTGCAGGGTTGCAACATTGTGAAGCGTCATACCCGTCCGACACAGACCACAGCTGGTGGCATCATTTCCAAGGAAATGCCGTTGCATATTTCGAATGTTGCCCATATTGACCCCGAAAGCGGCACCGCTACGCGTGTCGGTTACGAGGTTAAGGATGGCAAGAAAGTTCGGATCGCCCGCCGGTCCGGCAAAGCCCTGGATTAATCAGGGTAAGGAGAGAAAGCTGAGATGAAAACGCGTTTGGAAGAACATTACCTGACGGCTGTTCGCCCGGCTCTAATGGAAAAGTTCGGCTACCAGAATGAGTTTCAGGTGCCGAAGCTGGAAAAAGTTGTCGTGAACATGGGTGTTGGCGAAGCCGTCCGCGATTCGAAGAAAGTCGAACTCGCGGCCCGCGAACTTGCTGCCATCACTGGTCAGAAGCCTGTCGTAACACGCGCCAAGCGTGCTAACGCGGCCTTCAAGCTTCGCGCCGGCATGCCCATTGGTTGCAAGGTGACTCTGCGCCGTGCGCAGATGTTCGAATTCCTCGACCGTCTGGTAAATATCGCCCTGCCTCGTGTCCGTGACTTCCGCGGCCTGAATGGCAAAAGCTTCGATGGCAAAGGTAACTATGCCATGGGGATCAAGGAACAGATTGTGTTTCCTGAGATCGATTATGACCAGATCGATGAAGTCCGGGGTATGGACATCATTGTCGTAACGTCTGCACAGACGGATGACGAAGCTCGCGAGCTGCTCGCTGGCATCGAATTCCCGTTTGTCAAAGCCTGAAGGAACTGAACGATGGCTAAAAAGAGCGCCGTTGAGAAGAACAACCGCCGCAAGCGTATGGTTGCACAGAAAGGCGCACGTCGTGCTGCCCTTCGCGCCATCATCCGTGACCGTAACCTGCCAATGGAAGAGCGTTTCGCCGCTGTTCTGAAACTGTCGCAGGAGCCACGTGACAGCGCCAAGACCCGTATCCGTAATCGGTGCGAGGTTTCAGGCCGCCCACGCGGTTATGACCGTAAACTGAGAATGTCGCGCATCGCGCTCCGTGACCTCGCCTCCATGGGCCAGGTTCCCGGTGTCGTGAAGTCGAGCTGGTAAGCGAGGAGATTTAAGACATGTCAATGAGCGATCCACTCGGTGATATGCTGACCCGCATCCGCAACGGTCAGAGCGCACGCAAGACTGTTGTGTCGAGCCCGGCATCCCGTTTCCGTAGCAATGTTCTGGAAGTGCTGAAGCGTGAAGGTTACATCCGTAACTATTCAAGCGTTGATGTTCGTCCTGGCATCAAGGAACTGAAAATTGAGCTGAAGTATCACGATGGTGAACCAGTGATTTCCGAGATCCAGCGGGTCTCGCGTCCTGGCCGCCGCGTATATTACGGCATCCGTGACCTCCCACGCGTCTATAACGGGCTTGGCATTGCCATCCTGTCGACTCCGCGTGGTGTCCTTTCAGACAGCGAAGCTCGCACGGCCAATGTTGGCGGCGAGGTTCTCTGTCACGTATTCTAAGGGAGCGTCGGTATGTCTCGTGTTGGAAGCAGTGCGATCACCATTCCTGCCGATGTGACCTTGTCACATGAAGGCGGCGTTCTGGTCGTTAAGGGAAAGAAGGGCGAACTGTCGGCACCACTTCACAGTGATGTCAGCCTGTCCGTCGAAGAAAACGTAGCCACTTTGGCTCCTGCGCGTGATACGCGCCAGGCCAAGGCGCTGTGGGGAACCATGCGGGCCAATCTCAACAATATGGTAGTTGGGGTGTCTGAAGGGTTTAGCCGCAAGCTTGAGATCAATGGTGTTGGTTATCGTGCGGCGATGCAGGGCAACAAGCTTGTGCTGACCCTCGGATACAGCCACCCGGTTGAAATGGATGTTCCAGCTGGTCTGTCGGTGAATGTTGAAAATAACACCAACATTTTCATCACAGGTGCGGACAAGCAGGTTCTCGGTCAGTTTGCTGCCGAAGTCCGCGCAAAGCGCCCACCGGAGCCATTTAAGGGCAAGGGTGTCAAATATGCTGACGAGTACATCGTCCGCAAAGAAGGCAAGAAGAAGTAGGGACACGACACATGTTTACTGCAAGAGAACTGTTCGAACGCCGCCGCAGCCGCAACCGCGCTGCCATCCGGCGTGTATCTTCGGGCCAGCCGCGTCTTTCGGTGCATCGTTCATCGAAGCACATGTATGCGCAGATCATTGATGACACGTCCGGCCGCACTCTGGCTGCCGCTTCTACGCTTGAAGCGCCAATCAAGTCTGAGGGTGGCACCAGCAACAGCAC
>WTJS01000077.1 GCA_011524735.1 Alphaproteobacteria bacterium | reverse complement strand
GCAATGATCGATGCGTAGGCCTTCTGGGCGTCAGCAGCGGACATTGAGCTGTCGTTCCAGAACTGGACCATCAGGTCTTCGATCTGGCCGATGGTGTCACGGGACAGAGCCATGTTGCCGCCAGCAAGGATCTTGCCGTCTGCAAGCAGGCCGAGGCCCTTGTTCATGCAGTCGTTGGCTGCGGACAGGTCAACGTCACCACGGATTGGCAGCGAGCCCTTCTTCAGGTTGAAGTTCACCTGAACCTCTTTCGAGATCATCAGCGAAGCCAGCTCAAGCTGCGCGGCTGTCACGTCGGCGTCTTTGTTCTTCGGGAAGTAGAAGGCGTCACCACCAAGCGACAGAACTGGGTTTACGCCCAGACCTGGCAGGCAGGTGTAATCCTTGCCAGCTTCCTGCTCGGCAACAGCGAATTCACCCTGGGCCCAGTCACCCATGATCTGACCAGCAGCCTTGCCGGTGATCACAGACGCGGTTGCCAGGTTCCAGTCAGTGACGGAGATGTCAGCAGCCAGCTCACGTGCGTTGGCAGCAGCTTCGAACACTTTCGCGTAGGCCGGGCCGGCAGCAACGCTGGCGTCCTTGTCTACGTTCACCTTGTTCCATGCGTCTGGGCCAGCAATGGCAACAGCCAGAACTTCTGTGATCATGCCTGTTGACTGCCATGCCTGCGAACCAACGGCCAGCGGAGCAACGCCAGCTTCACGAAGCTTTGGTGCAGAGGCGACGAATTCGTCCCAGTTGGACGGCACAGGAATGCCGGCCTTGGCGAAGGCTGGGTTGGACAGCCAGATCCACTGCCAGGAGTGGATGTTCACAGGAACGCAATACAGCTTGCCATCATAAGTACAGGCGTCGAGCAGCGAGCTTGGGAATACAAAATCGCGCCAGCCTTCTTTTTCAGACAGCTCAGTCAAGTCAAGGAACAGACCTTCCTTGATCAGGTCTTCAGTCTGACGGCCATGGTTGAACTGGGTTGCGCCCATCGGGTCGCCGCCAAGAAGGCGAGATACAACGGCTGGGATCGCGTTTGTTCCGCCACCACCAGCAATTGCGCCATCGACCCACTTATGGCCGGCCGCGTCAAACGCCTTTGCGAATTCATTCACGGCAGCAGCTTCACCGCCAGATGTCCACCAATGGACAACTTCCAGCTCGGCAGCTTTTGCCGCACCGCTGGCCAGCATCGCTGATGCTGCGAGCATTCCAAGAATCTTCTTCATGAGTTTCCCCTCCAAACGGAAAATTAGAGTGCAGGCAGTAAAGCCCATTGATTAACGATCTTTCAACCGTCGATTTCGTATCAGTCTCGAAATGTCACTGTTTTTGTGTCGCAGGGTGCGCATTGTCACCCAATGGCACGTTTTAGGGCGTGATATGATGCTTTTGGTGTTCGTTTCATGGTTTCATAATCAACATGGACAAGGCCGAATCGCTTATCATAGCCAAAAGACCATTCATAATTATCCAACAGCGACCAGGCGAAATATCCTTTCATTGGCACGCCCTCATCTGCGGCACGGGCCACAGCCAGAATGTGGTCATTCAGATAGTCGAGGCGTGTCTGGTCGTTAACCGCGCCATTCACAACCTCGTCAGCGCTAGCCATCCCATTCTCAGTGATATAGATCGGCGTAGTCAAAGAATAGGTCTCCGCTATCCGCTTCAGCGTGAGATACAGTCCTTCAGGATAAATCTCCCATCCCATCTGCGTCTGAGGCAATGAGCCACGGTTATGGATTGTGTGCGGCCACATCGCTCCCGGCGTGGTGTCGGCCGACATGATGCCACGGGAATAGTAGTTGATTCCAAGCCAGTCGAGATCAGTGGCAATGGTGGCCATATCATCCTGCCAATTCTGCGGCATGTGCGGGCCGAGCCCGTCCAGAACAATCTGCGGGTACTGACCCTTGAAAACACCGCCCAGGAACCAGTCATTGAAGATTCCATTCGACATGGCGACGGCTGTGGCACTTTCTGGCGTGCTGTCCATCGGCTCAAACCATTCCTGGTTTAGAACGATGCCGAGATTGGTTCGCCCCTGTGCCCGCAGGGCCTGCATGGCGCGGCCATGCGCCAGCAGTACATAATGCATTGAACGCGCCGTGGCGCGGATGTCGCGCAGGCCTGGCGCATGCACACCAATGAAATGCGACAGGTAGGACACGCACCATGGCTCATTGATGGTGGCGATGTGGCTCAGACGGTCACCAAGCCGGTCACCAATCAGCGCGGCAAAATCCGCAAAATGGCTGGCAACATCCGGGTTGCGCCATCCGCCCCGATCCGACATCCATTGCGGAAGCTCCCAATGATAGAGTGTACAGAAGGGCTTCAGCTCGCGTGCCAGCATGGCGTCGACCAGCCGGTCATAGAAATCAAGCCCCTCCTGATTGCCGGTGTCCGGTCCGTCAGGAAAGATCCGCGACCAGTTCGTGGAAAAGCGATAGCCCTGCATATTGGCATCTTTGACGAG
>WTJS01000282.1 GCA_011524735.1 Alphaproteobacteria bacterium | reverse complement strand
GCTCATAGCTGGGCCTCCAGTTCGGCGCGGGCACTATTTGCGACTTCCTCAGGGAACCGAAGCTGATGGAACATAAGGCCTTCCAGCGAGGCAACGCCCTTGCCCATCAGAGTGTTGGCCTTGATGAAAGTTGGCTTGCCTTTTGTGTCCCGCGCCGTGTCAAAGGCGGAGAGCAGCGCGCCGATGTCGTTGCCATCCACCTCCTGGCAGGCAAAGCCAAAGCTTGCCATTTTGGCCATCAGCGGTTCCAGCGACATGACAAGATCCATCGGGCCTTCTGACTGGACGAAATTGTAATCGACGATCAGGCACAGATTATCCAGCCCAGCAGCGCCAGCCAGCATGGCGGCCTCCCACACCTGTCCTTCCTGCATTTCGCCATCACCAATAATGACATAGACACGGCTGGCACGGCCCTGGCGTTTGGCTGCCAAGGCACATCCAATGGCCACGGACAGACCCTGGCCGAGTGATCCGCAGGTCGCCTCAACAAACGGTCCCATTCTTTCAGAAGAGTTGATTTCCAGCTCCGACCCGTTGGTCACATAGCTGGCAAGACGACGGGTATCAAAAAACCCTTTCTCGGCAAGTGAGGCATAGAAAATGGCGGTGTTATGTGCGGTGGTAAGAAATATCCGGTCACGATCAGGCCAGTTGGGATTGGTCGGGTCCATTGTCGCTTCGGCGAAATAGAGCGACGTGAAAATATCTGCAGCCCCAAGGCCCTGCTGCACGTAGCCCTGACCTGACGGTGCCACCATATTGACAACGTGAAGCCGCAGCTTGGTCGCTATGCGTTCCAGCTCAGATATGTTGTGATCGCGTTTCATTCAGTCCTTCCTTGCACAGGGGGATGTGTCCTAGACGGCAAACTCAATATCAAGTTCGAGCTTGTCACCGGGATAGATCAGCGTGGCCGAGTAGATCAAATTGCCCTTGTCGCAGAAAAATTCACGCAGGACTCGAAAGACTGGAGCGTTGACTGGCAGGCCCAGCGCCTCGGCGATTTCAACGTCGGCATAGGAAATCGTGACACGCTGGCGGGCTGATTTAACCGCGATGCCCAGATCTTTGAGGACTGTCACCACGATATCGGTCTCAAACCGCTCTGGTGCCATCTGGTAAACGCGGTCTTCGAGCAAAAGATCGACCTGACAGAACGGATCACCTGCCTGATTGTGGATCCGCTTCATCTGCCGATAGGCCGTTCCGTCTACATCCACAAGCGTTGCCAGTGACCCGTCGCCGACAACCGATACTTCGAGCTGTGCCACCATAGTCTGAAGCTCTGACAGCTCGGCTTTCATGTTCAATGTCTGACGGGTCGGAATCTCGACATCGCGGACAAATGTGCCTTTGCCTGCAAAACGTTCGATCAGCCCTTCATCCTGAAGCGCATCCATGGCCTGGCGCACGGTCATGCGGGCGACGCCAAATTTTTCTGTCAATTCGCTTAATGCGGGAAGCCGTTCGCCGGCCTTCAGGCGACCGGACATGATCTGATGGCGAAGAAGGGCAGCGACCTCAGCATGGAGCGGCACAGATTCGCGCTTTATCTGCGTCAGGTTCATCGCAAGCTCCGAAATAGCGTTTGACTCATATCAGAATACGGCCAATGGTATGGATGTCTAGCACTTTAGAGTGCTGCTGAAACAGGTTTATGCGTAAACGCCACCCTCAGGGAGTGGCGAACAAAAATTGGGAGGACCAAATGAAACGCATCATCAAGCAGCTTGCCGGCCTCAGTCTTGCCGCATTGGCTGTTTTTGGCATGGGAACCGCTGCGCAAGCTGCCTATCCTGAAAAGCCGATCACACTTGTTGTCTCGTTTGCCGCTGGCGGTAACGCTGACGTTATGGCTCGGATTCAGGCCGAGGCCATGAGCAAAGAGCTCGGCGTTCCGGTGAATGTTGTGAACCGTCCAGGCGGCGCGCATGTACCAGCCACCATGTCGGTGCTTGAAGCACCCGCGGATGGTTACACGCTGTTCAACTGGTCTCCGCCAAGCTTCATGGTTGTGCCGCTGACCCGCGCTACTCCGTATAAGCCGCTTGAGGATTTCGTGCCGCTGTTTGCTGGCATCTCCGCCTCTAACGCGCTCTATGTTCGCAGTGACAGCCCTTACACCACCTTTGAAGAGTTCATTGAAGGCGCCAAGGGCAAGAAGCTGAAGATGGGTGTGAACAACCTTGGTGCGCCACCGAACCTGTCCGCCGTTCAGATGGCTGATCAGTTTGGCCTGGAGTTCACCACCATCGCTCTGAAGACTGTACCAGCATCGCTGAACGGCCTTGTTGCCGGTGAGGTTGATGTGGCTGTCGGTCAGGTGGCATCGCTGAACGCTTTTGGTGACAAGATCCGCCCGCTGATCATTCTCGATAATAACCGTAAGGATTTCTACGAGAAAGATCTGCCTGGTGTCCGCACTGTTGGTGAGGCCTTTCCGGGCAAGGAAGCTGGCGCATGGGTCCATGGTGGCTTTGCGGTGAAAGCTGGCACGCCTGATGATGTTGTGAAGGTGCTTCTGGATGCCTCGGCCGCGGCGATGGATAATGATGCCTTCCGTGCATCTATCCCGAAGGCCATCAGCTGGTACTGGGTACATGGTGTTGAAGACACCACCGCTCTGATCCAGTCTGGTAAGGATCTCTATTCACCGATCCTTGATGGTCTTGGCCTGCTTCACAAGTAAGCGATATCCGATAACGGCATCCCGGGGCGCTTCGTCCTGGGATGCCGGTTTCTTCTTTCGACTGAGTTTTTGAGATGATTTCCCAACGCGTCGCCAATCTGGTTTTTGCTGCCATGCTGATGGTGACGCTGGCCTATATGGCCTGGCTGGCCAGTGGTTTTGAGACTCCGGCGCTGGGCGGGGCAACCCTGCCGACACATTTTTTTCCGCTTGTGCTCCTGGCCTTCATCGCCACCTGCACCGTGATTTATGGTTTCGAATATATTCTGACTGGCGGTTCGGGCGGTGATCAGGGTGATGTGGTCTATGAAGACTGGCTACAGGCGCGGCGCGGTCTGTTCACGCTGATTGCGACCTGTGCCAGCTTTATGATCTGGCGTGAATTTGGGTTTGCTGTTGCCGGTCTGATCGCGACACCTTCCATTGCGCTTGCCATGGGGACGCGCAAGCTGTGGCAGTTCGCTGTGATCTTCATGGGGGCCGGAATGACCTACCTAGTGTTCACGCACGGCCTCGGCACGCAGTTTAGCTAGAGGTGCCATTATGTTTGATGCTGTCACCTTCAATCTTGCTCTGGATTTGCTGTTTCAGCCATTGACGCTGGTCATGCTTGTCACAGGTGTGACCATTGGCATTGTGATTGGTGTGCTGCCGGGCCTTGGGCCGCCAGTGGCACTATCACTGGCACTGCCTTTTACCTTTGAGATGTCCTTCGTGCCATCGATCGTCCTGTTGCTGGCGATTTATTCGGCTTCCATATATGGCGGATCAATCAGCGCTATTGTAGCCCGTATACCCGGAACTGGGGCTGCGGTGGCGACTGCGCAGGATGGCAATGCCATGTTCCGTGCCGGGCGTGGCGGTGAGGCGTTGGGACTGTCTCTGACAGGCTCGGTCCTTGGCGGCTTGTTCAGCGCCGTTGTGCTGGCGGTATTTGCGCCGCTTTTGGCCAAGCTGGCGGCGGAATTTGGCCCGCGTGAATATCTGGCCGTCTGTGTTTTTGGTCTGTCCGTCGTCGTGCGGGTTGCTGGGGCCAGCCTGTGGAAGGGGTTGACCATGGCCGGTGTTGGCCTGTGGCTGACCACCTGGGGCATTGACCCGCTCAGCGGCGGTGAGCGCTACACTTTTGGCAGCTACCAGTTCTACAGCGGTATCAAGCTGATCCCGTTTCTGATCGGTATTTTTGCCGTGTCTGAAGTGTTCATTGGGGCAGAACGAGCGATGGCGCGGATCGATTTCAACGCCAGCAGTCTGAAAATCACCATTCCCGGCTGGCAACGGTTAAAGGATTTGCGCGGCACACTGGCGCGGTCGTCCGTCATCGGCACGATCATTGGCATCATCCCGGGTGAAGGCGCGGCTGTGGCAGCTTATTACTCCTATGCCGAGGAAAAGCGCCGTTCAGACACGCCAGACGAGTTCGGCAAGGGATCGCCACTTGGTGTTCTCGCACCTGAGACGGCGAACAATGCCACGGTTGGTGGGGCACTGCTTCCAACCATGACCCTTGGTGTTCCCGGCACACCGGCGGCGGCAATCCTGCTTGGGGCCTTTGCCATTAACAATCTGACGCCTGGGCCTATGCTGTTCGAAGAGCGTGGCGACATCATGTATGCCATCTATATCGGGCTGTTCGTGATCAATATTGTGATGATGGTCATTGGCTATTTTGCCATTCGCTTCGCGGCTCAGATCATCCGCGTACCACAGAACATCGTTCTGCCGCTGGTTCTTCTGCTCAGCGTGGCTGGCATTTATTCCACTTTCGCCAGCCTGTTTGCCGTTGGCATCATGCTGGCATCGGGCGTGTTTGGTTATGTGATCCGCAAGCTTGGCTTCAGTGTTGCGCCTCTGGTGATCGGCTTTGTCCTGGGTGCCATTTTTGAAGATGGCTTCCGGCAGTCCATTACAACCTCGCAGGGAAGCATTCTGGAATTCTTCAATACACCGATTGGCCTGGTGATCTATTTCCTGTTGTTCCTGACTCTGTTTGGCGAGCCAATCTGGAAGCGCCTGCGTCGCACAATGAGCGGAGACCCAGCATGAGTGACCGTCCGAATATTCTGATTATTTATCCTGACCAGATGCGTGCCGATGCGATGGGTTGCAGCGGTAACAGGGTGGTGAAAACGCCGAATATTGACCGTCTGGCGCAGGAAGGTGTCCAATTCACCGAAGCCTATACAAGCTATCCAGTTTGTTGCCCCTTTCGCGCCAGCGTGCTGACGGGAAAATACGCGCAGGGCCATGGTATGGTGCAGAACCATTTCCCCCTGCGTGGGGACCAGACCTTCCTTGCCGAAATGCTGCGCGATGCCGGATATCAGACTGGCTATATCGGTAAATGGCATCTTGAAGGTGGACCAAAACCGGGTTTTGTGCCCAAGGACAGACGTTTCGGCTTTGATCATTTCATCGGTTTTAATCGTGGCCATGAATATCTGAAGTCAGTCTATTTTGATGATGTGGGTACGCCCTATTTCTCCAAGCGATATGAGCCTGACTACCAAACCGACCAGCTGATTGATTTCATCGATCAGGCTGTTCAGACAGATGGTGACAAACCGTTCTTCGGCTATGTCAGCTATGGTCCACCGCATTTCCCAAACAACATGCCCGAACATTGGCGCAGCATGTATGACCCTGCCGATATGGATCTGCGGGCTGGCGTGCCGGATATGGATATGCAGCGCAAGACACAGGAATTCCGTCTGAACGTGCTATGTAAGGGGCAGGCCAAAGCGGCCCATCACAGCCATGCGGCCTATGATACGAAGCCGGCTGGCGAGCCTGAAACCGAGGCCGAGATCCGCCAGTTCATGGCTGAGTATTATGGCATGATCAGCAATATTGACTGGAATGTTGGACGCGTCTTGAACCATCTCGACAGGTTGGGGATCGCCGAAAACACCATGGTCATTTTCTGGAGTGATCATGGAGATATGCTTGGTCAGCATGGGTCGTATTGCGGGATCAAGAATCAGGCCTATCGCGCCGCCATGCAGGTGCCCTTCATCATCCGCTACCCGACACGTCTTGAAGGTGGCCGCAAGAGCGAAGCCATGGTTGATGTCGGCGTCGATTTGATGGCAACGCTCTGTGAAATGCTGGATATGGAACAGCCACCTGAGACCCATTCACAGAGTTATCTCGCCGCCCTGGACGGCACATCTGATCAGCATCGTGATGTCATCTGGTATCAACTGTTTCGCCAGAATGATGGCAATGTCGGCGAATTCACGCCTTATGCGCAACGCGGTCTGCGTACGCGGGAATGGCTCTATGTCAGGACAAGGGATCTGCGAACTGATCTTTATGATTTGACGCATGATCCGCTGGAACAGACCAATCTGGTTGATGATCCGCAATATGAAGCCATGATGGCTGAATTCGATGTCCGGATCGAAACGCATATGCGGGAAACAGGCGATGACTGGGAGATGGCGGCAAGCTTTCCACCGCCTGACTGGGTCACCCATGCCGAAGCCAAACAGCAGCTTGAGACCGACCTGCTTCCGCGCGCTATCATCGTGCCTTGAGGACGGATCGCCATGAGTTTTGAACATGATGTGACCCTGTCATCGATAGAGCTTTACCCGTTGAATGCGCATGGGGGTGTTAGTCCCAATATGGCGCTGGGGCAGATGCCTGTACGGCCAGCCCTGTTGGTGAAGCTAGTAGCTGATGATGGCTGCTTTGGCTGGGGTGAAATCTGGGCAAACTTTCCGCCCCGCGCCAATCTTCACAAAGCCCATCTTGTTGAGGATGTTGTTGCCAGCCACATCGCAGGTGTGACCTTTGCCGCGCCGGTGGAGCTGACTGAATTCCTGCGGCATCGTCTGTCTACCTACTTCCTCCATATCGGTCAGGAACGGGTGTTCGAACATATTCTGGCAGGGCTTGATACCGCCGCATGGGATCTGTGTCTGCGGCATGCCGGCCAGAATTTTGCCAGCTTCATGCAGATTGACGGTTCGGCGCATTGCTATGCCAGCTCGGTGAACAGGCCTGACCTGACGCGGCGTTTGTCTGACCATGCACAGATGGGACAGACAGAATTCAAGTTGAAAATTGGGTTCGATGCGGACAGTGATGTGGCCTTTGTCGCCGAAGCGGCGCAGCAGCTTCCAGACAGTGGCAGGCTGATGATCGACAGCAACCAATGCTGGAATACTGATGACGCCATTCAGATTCTGCAGCGGCTTGAAGAATATGACCTGCTATTTGCTGAAGAACCCATTCGTGCTGATCTTGGTCTGGATGCCTGGGAAAGACTTGCTCAAGCCACCCGAATTCCGCTGGCAGGCGGGGAAAACATCTATGGCGTCGATCAGTTCCTGAGGATGACGAATGCAGGTGTTCGTGTCCTGCAGCCAGACGTTGCCAAATGGGGCGGGGTCACAGGTGCGCTGGACCTTGCCGAGATGTTACCGGATGGCTGTATGCTTTGGCCGCATTTCATGGGTTCTGGGATTGGCCAACAAGCTGGCTTTGCCATCAGCGCTGCCATTGGCAGCGCGTCCAAATGCGAGATGGATGTGAATGAAAACCCGCTTCGCAGTGATCTCTGTGACGCTGCGGTTGAGGTCACGAACGGTCAGGTTGCGCTTGCCTCCGAGCCGGGCTTGCTCGCGCCGCCAGCTGAACTTGCTCTTCAAACCTATGCCTGTGCCTGACAAATACGATGTGCCTGACAGGTACGAATAGACACCCAGATTAAGGACGACATTATGCTGCTAGCCGATGGGCCAGTCATTCATCCAGCCCCCTTTGACGAGATCAGCTTCGATCTGTGTTCGCGCCGCAAGGATGTGGTGATGATGAGTGCGGATCTGAGCAAATATTGCCAAATCATCCGCGTAAAGAACGAGCTTCCCGACCAGCATCTTGATGTTGGCATGGCGGAACAGAATCTGATTTCTGTGGCCGCTGGTGTCTCCAAGGCCGGCTTTGTGCCGGTGGCCACAACCTTCGCCTGTTATGCCACGCGCCGCGCCTATGATCAGATGATGATCTGCATGGGGACTGGTCCACTTACCGGCATTGTTCTCGGTTTCACTCCCGGAATTGCAAATCCTGCCCGTATCCACCATCAGGCGGCCGAAGATCTGGGCATGGTCCGTGCTATTCCCAACACCACAGTGATCGACCCCATGGATGTGACTGAGTTTCAGCAGGCGATGAATGTCGCGGTGGATACGCCGGGCCTCGTCTATATGCGAGGTCATCGCGGCGACACGCCTCGTCTCCTAGACCCGGAGACATATCGGTTTGAACTTGGCAGGACCTATCAGCTTGTTGAAGGAAGTGGCATTGGGATTGTGGCCACGGGCCATGCCACGCAGTGGGCACTTCAGGCCAGCGCCATTCTGACTGAAAAGGGTGTCGCCCATTCGCTTCTTCACGTACCAACCTTAAAGCCAGTAAATGAACGCGAAATTGCGGATTTCTGCTTTGCCCATAATGCTGTCGTAACGGTTGAAAACCACCAGATCGTGACCGGCCTTGGCAGTCTTGTGACAGAAATCGTGTCCGATATTGGCGGTGGCCCGAAAATCACCCGTATCGGTATTCCCAACCAATGGGCACCTGGCGGTACGCTCGCCCATATCCGCGCTGAACTGGGGCTTGATGCTGAAACGCTGGCCAGCCGCATTGAAGGAGCCGTGTCATGAGCCTGATGTCCAACAGCCGTGTCACCGCGCTCGAACTGATGGCGGCAAAGATCCGTCGCAATGTGCTCGATATCTGCATGCAGCGCGGCGGGTATGCCGGGCAGGGTGTGGCACTTGCTGACATTGCCGCATGCCTCTATTTCGATGAAATGCGGGCCGATGATGCTGGCTGGTTTCATGACAGGTTTGTGCTGTCTAACGGTCATGACGCTATCATGACCTATGGCGCACTGGCCGAGCATGGCTCCTACAGCATGGTGGACCTGCGCACCTATAACGCAGATGGCACAAAGGTCGATCAGAGCCCGATTGAGGGCCAGCTTGGTTTTGAGATCACCGCCGGGTCTCTTGGTCAGGGGCCATCACAGGCGGCGGGCATTGCCTGGGGTGAACGGATGAAGGGCAATGACAAGCGGATCTATTGCCTGTTTTCTGATGGTGAACTACAGGAAGGCAATGTCTGGGAAGCCGCGATGTTTGCGGCGCATCAGAAACTGTCCAACCTTGTCTACATCATCGACAATAACGACCTCCAGGCGACGTCACGTACGCAGGATGTTCTGGCAGTGGAGCCGGTGCCGGAAAAATTCACGGCTTTTGGCTGTGCAGCGCGGCGTGTGAATGGCAACAGCATCACCGATATCCTTGATGCCTTTGCCGAAGCAAAGACGGTGAAGGATCGGCCCTTTGTCATGGTCTGTGATACCCGCATTTTTGCGGGGATTGACTGTCTTCAGGCTGCTCTGCCTGCCGCGCATTATGTTGCAAAGCACCAGGCGGACTGGAATGCCGGTCTGGCCGAGATCAATCGGAAAATCACAGAGCTTGAGGGGCAAGCAGATGGATCATGATCTGCGGGGCAAGGTCGCCGTCGTCACGGGAGGCGGGCGCGGCATTGGCCGGTCCATCGCGCTTGCCTTTGCCCGCGCCGGTGCAGATGTCGCGATCTGTGCGCGCTCAGCCGGGGCGCTGAGCGATGTGGAGGCCGAGATCGAGTCCATGGGTCGTTCCTGTATCGCCACAACGCTGGACATCGCAAATCCGCAATCTGTTGGGGATTTCTGCCGTCAAATCATTGGCGATTTTGGCAAGGTGGATGTTCTGGTGAACAATGCCGGTGTCTATCTAGATCAGGGTAAGTTTGCTGATTCCGACCCTGACGCGTGGTGGAAAACGGTTGAGGTCAATATCCGTGGTCCCTATTTGATTGCCCGTTATCTCCTTGAGGCGATGCCAGAGGGGGCAAGTATTATTAATCTGTCATCTGGCAAGGGGTTTAGTCCGGGGCAGAACAGCGCCGCCTATCATGTATCCAAGGCTGGGCTGAACATGCTCACCGAAGGGCTGGCGAATGAGCTGTGGGAACGTGGCATTACTGTGAATACACTGGTGCCGGGGCCAACAGCCACCACAACATTGAGCCGTCAGGATCCACTCTCCGGTGTCACGACTGAGGATATTCTCGAGAAATTCACCAATGAGCCGCCTGCCGGGCTGCCGGCCTGGGAGCGGGTGAAACACCCGGATGAGGTGGCGCAACTGGCACTTCAGATGGTCTCATATGGCGCTGGCGGCCCGACCGGGCAGGTTTTTTCTCTGGCGCGCAGGCCTCTGTGAGTTTGACGCCGTTTGGTCTCGTGCGGTTTAAAACATATGAAACACTTTGCGTGAAACATTCTTCAGACGTTAACCTGACGCGATCGTTCTTAAATTCATATCGCCCACACCCGATTATCCTGCCCAGAGGGTGTCGTTCGACCGCGTGTCATTACTGACCCGCCAAAGGTAGCAATAATGGTCGTACAATCGCCTTGCCGCGATCAGCATGAATTGGCAGAATTCTTGGAGATAACAGGTCAACGCGGTGGCGATTTCACCTCTCGGGTGCGCCACTCCTCGCATCGATACCCGCAGAACGCATAGCGTTTCG
>WTJS01000162.1 GCA_011524735.1 Alphaproteobacteria bacterium | reverse complement strand
GCCCATGCATTTGAATGTAAGGTTAAGGAAGCCAGCATGGACAAGCCAGGCGGCTTTCCAGAGCGCGCCCTGACCATGATCGTACCTTACGGCCCGGCCGGTGGTTCAGGTCAGGTGGCAGCGGCCATGGCGGAAGCCGTAACCGGTCTGACCGGTGTTGCGATCAACCGCGACCATAAGCCAGGTGGTTCTGGCACCGTTGGCATGACCGCCTATATGGCGTCGCCTGCTGATGGCTACAATGTTCTTGAGCATATTGACGATGCCTCGTCCGCACATGCTCTGGATTCATCAAAGCCGAACCCGGCTGAAGACCTGATCCCGCTGGTGACCTCGCAGGTGACCTTCTCGCAGATCTACATCCGCACCAACGAAGATCGCTACACTGACTGGCCATCCTTTGTTGAGTGGGTGAAGGCCCAGGGCGGCAAGGCCACCATCGCCAACGTCTCCAAGGAAGGCTCCATGGAGCGGGTCACGATGAAATTCATCACCGACGCGACCGGCATGGAAATTCAGCAGATTTCCTTCGACAAGGGTGCCCCACGCTATGGTGCGCTGCTTGGCGGCCAGGTTGACGCCCTGTTTGAACAGCCAGGCGACGTTCGCAAGTTCCTGGATGCTGGCAACTTCAAGCCAATCCTGACCATCTTTGACGAGCGCCCATCGGTATTTGCCGACACCCCAACACACCGTGAAATGGGCATGGATTTTGATCCGCTGCTGCGTTTCCGTGGCTTCTATGTCCACAAGGATGCTCCAGCTGACCGCGTTGAGTGGCTGCAGTGGGCGTTCCAGCGTGGCTATTGCCAGGACAGCTATCAGGCATTCAACGAATCGAAGTTCATGACTGTTATCGACAGCTATCGTGACACCGCCGGTTCGCAGGACCTGATCACCAAGTCGATTGCCCAGTACCGCGACGTGTACAAGGCAATGGGTATGGACGTGAAATAAACCTTCCACGCCAGATGAAACATATCCCGGCGGTGTATGCCGCCGGGATTTTCCCTTTCTCTATTTTCCAATCTTACGTTGTCTTGGGGGGCGATGATGGGACAGCTGTCCAAAACCCATCTTGTCGAGGCCGGCATATGGTCACTGATCGTTTTTGTGTTCTTTGGCTATTCGTTCGAATTCAACCAGCCAATTGAAATCTACAAATTCGGAGCCACGGGCTGGCCACGGGTTGTTCTGGCGCTGCTGTTTCTGGTGATCCTCGGCAACCTCTATCATCAGTACCGTAATGGGTCTGCCGCCCAGAAGGGCCGGGTTGGTGTTGCCGAAACCGACGACAGCGAAACTGATTATTCCGATCCGGCAACGCTGATCAAAATTGTCAGCATTCTGATGACACCGTTCATCTTTGCCTATCTGCTGAAGCCGGTTGGCATGTATTCCGGTGCGCCAATCTTCATCGCTCTTGTCATTTTCCTGTTCGGCGAACGGCGGTGGAAGCATATTCTGGCAACCACAGCTGTGATCTACGCCATTCTACTGGGCCTGTTTGTCGTTGTACTGAATGCGCCGTTGCCTCAGGGCAACATGTCGCCTTTCTATGACTTCAGCGCCTTTATCCTGAAAATGAACACCATCCTGCAGAATTCGTGGTAACGCATCATGATTGATAATTTTCTTGCTGGCAGCAGTGCGCTCTTTGGTGATCCGGTCACCATCCTGATCTTTGTCTTTGGCGTAATTGGCGGCATGCTATTCGGGGCAATCCCCGGAGTCAGCATGTTGACCCTTGCCGCGATCCTGCTTCCCTTTACCGCTGATCTTGATCCGGCACAGGGCGTGATGCTGTTTGCGGTGATTTACTGCACAGGCACCTATGGTGGGGCCATTACCGCCATTCTGTTCAACATCCCTGGCGCACCGGAAAATGCCCCGACCGCCTTTGACGGCTACCCCATGACCAAGCAGGGCAAGTCCGGCAAGGCTGTTGGCGCGGCAGTGCTGTGTTCTGCTATTGGGGGTGTTGCGTCAGCCATTGTCATGATGGCGGCGACAGAACCGCTGGCGCAATGGGCCATTCGTAATATCGGTCCACCAGAGATTTTTGCGCTTGTGTTCTTCGGCCTTGCGGTCGCTTCATCGGTCGGGGGACGCACCATCTGGAAGGGCTGGATGTCGGTTCTGCTGGGCCTGATGATCGCCACCATTGGCCAGGACCCGGTTGGGGGTATCAACAGGTATAATTTCGGCTTTGTCGATCTGGCTGCCGGCATTGCCTTTGTGCCTGCCATCCTTGGTTTCTTTGCGGTTTCCGAGATTTTCATTCAGGCTGAAAAGAAAGCCACCGGCCAGTATGACGCGCCCAAGGTTGGCATGTCCTTCCCGTCCGTCCTCGAACTGTGGATGCATAAGTTCGCCGTTCTGCGCTCGATCCTGGTTGGCTTCTTCTGCGGCATCCTTCCCGGCATTGGCGCCACCCTCGCCGCCTTCATGGGTTATGGCGAGGCGGTACGCTGGTCGAAGA
>WTJS01000009.1 GCA_011524735.1 Alphaproteobacteria bacterium | reverse complement strand
CTCATCGTCTGAAGATGTCTGCTTTACAGGCGGTTTCTGGCCTTTGCGGGCATTCCCGCCCTGCCATCCGATGCGTTCGACATTGTGATCTGTTGCAACGAGGCTGTCATCGGACAAGATCACAATCTTGATGCCGAACCGGCCTTCCATTTCTGCGATGGCGTCGCGCTTATGGTTCAGGATGTAAAGCGCAACATCACGGTGCATGGTGATGTGAAGCTCATCCATCTTGCCTTTCAAGGCTTCTTCCTCAATCGCCCGGATCAACTGCAGTGCAGCTGTTTCTACCGATCGCACGCGACCTGTGCCTTCACAATGTGGACAGGTGCTGGTGATGGATTCGTTGAAGCTCAACCGCAGTCGCTGCCGGGACATTTCCAGCAGGCCGAAATGGCTGATCGACCCAATCTGAATGCGGGCGCGATCGTTCCGCATGGCATCCTTCATGCGACGCTCGACAGCATTCTGATTCTTGTTTTCTTCCATGTCGATGAAGTCGACAACAATCAGGCCAGAGAGGTCGCGAAGACGGAGCTGGCGTGCCAGCTCATCTGCAGCTTCCAGATTGGTCTTCAGGGCTGTTTCTTCGATGTTGCGCTCTCGCGTTGAGCGTCCAGAGTTCACATCGACCGCAACCAGGGCTTCAGTTTGGTTAATGACCAGATAGCCGCCTGATTTCAGCGTGACTTGCGGGCTATGGATGGTATCCATCTGCTGCTCGACCTGATAACGCTGGAAAATTGGCATGCTGTCGTCATATTTCTGAACGCGCTTCACATGACTCGGCACAAGCATTTTCATCTGGGCCTTAGCGGCCTTGTAGGCCTCTTCACCTTCGACAAGGACTTCATCGACTTCACTTGTATAAAGGTCACGAATGGAGCGCTTGACCAGATCACCTTCCTCATGGATCAGGCTTGGTGCTTGCGATTCCAGCGTTCTCTCGCGAATTTCGTCCCATAGCTTGGACAGGTAGGTGTAATCGCGTGAAATTTCTGTCTTTGTGCGCTTTGATCCAGCCGTTCTGACAATAACTGCCATGCCGTCTGGAACCTCAAGCCCGCCAACGATGCTCTTCAATCGTTTGCGATCAGCTGCATTGGTAATTTTTCGACTAACGCCACCCTTGCGGGTGGAATTTGGCATGAGCACGCAATAGCGGCCGGCAAGAGACAGATAGGTTGTGAGCGCCGCGCCTTTGTTGCCGCGCTCTTCTTTGACCACCTGAACCAGCAGGATCTGCTTGCGGGAAATAACTTCCTGAATCTTGTAGCGACGGACTGCGCGCTTTGGCCGACGCTCCTCTTCCTCTTCGGACTCTTCGCCGCCAACTGTTTCGGGCGTGTCATCGGCCTCTTCGTCAGTATCTTCTTCAGCGGCGCTTGCGCGCTCAGCTTCCATAAGCGCTTCACGATCTTCAATCGGAATGCGGTAATAGTCTGGATGGATTTCGCTAAAAGCCAGAAAACCCTGGCGGTTGCCACCATATTCAACAAAGGCAGCCTGCAACGAAGGTTCGACACGTGTAACACGCGCCAGGTAGACATTGCCCTTCAGTTGCTTTCGGTTTTCTGTTTCGTAATCAAAATCTTCAATGCGGGTTCCACTCAGAAGGACAACCCGTGTCTCTTCGCTCTGCCGAGCGTCGATCAATAATCTTTTGGTCATTTAAGTGTCTCTTTCCGGCATCCCGCTGTGGCGCTGTGCACAATCGTGTCGCGCCCTGAGAGGGAAGCTGGTGTTGGTGTCCGGTGCCATACAGACGCCCACAGGCAAGCAAACCATCCAGCCTGGCTGGAAGGTGGCTTGTCATGTGTTGGTGGCTATTCATGATCAGGTCCGATGACAGGTTACTGCGTTACTAGTCGGGCGCATCTCGCACAAGCCGGCAGCCGCGGGACATCATAAAGGTCTGGCATAGCTGCTCGGGGCGGTATCACCCGAGGATACTCCTCTGGCGGCAATTTTCGTTGACAGGCAAGCCTTTGCTTGCTTTTCCTGACCTTGTCTCCAGGGCAGATATTCGCCTGGCCAACAGAACTCAGGGTCATGGTTTCATTGCCGCATTGACTATATACACCCAAAACGGAAAATGCCAATAACGTTAAATCAGTAAACCCAAGCCCGATTTTGGTTCGACCAGGCACATCTGGCAAAGGCAAGGACCACCATCTCCGTAATGCTCGTGACCATGCGCCATATCCGCTTCCTGCTTTATCAAGCGTTACTGACAGCCAGTATAGTTGTTGGTGGCTCAGTTAGCGGCGCATCTGTTTTCGGCAACATGGCGATGGCTGCAGAAAACACCATTACAGGCCTGCGCGTCGGCAGCGTAGAGGTGTCCGGACAGCCGGCCTTACGGGTTGTCGTGGAAACAAAGAATCCGGCCAGCGCCAGCCTGAAACTCCTGCGGGATCCTTACCGATTTGTTATCGATATGCCGCAGACGGACTGGCAGGTTGAGGGCATTTCGAAAAGGGGCACGCTCAACAAAG
>WTJS01000001.1 GCA_011524735.1 Alphaproteobacteria bacterium | reverse complement strand
GTTTTGCCTGCCTCACAAATCAGGAGTATTTCGAATGGCAAGAACAGCCCCAACACGGTGGGCCCCGCACTGGGAAACCATCGACGGCGTCGTCTATATGACCGAAACGGGTGGCGTCTATCACGCCGACAAACAGCAGGTTGGCCATAAACTCAGCTGGGACGAGGATGGAAATCCACTGACCGGCGCATTCAGCCATGAACTGGAATGGTATGAAGGCAGTCCGATTTTACGGCGCACCACCGGGTCTGACGGGTCAGATCTGATCCATAATGAAAAGGACCTGTCCAGCGTGATCGATGGTGGCGGCGGCAATGACACCATCAAGGGCGGCCGGAAAGATGATGAACTGCGCGGCGGTGACGGCAATGACTATGTCCGTGGCGGTGGCGGCAATGATCAGGTCTTTGGCGGTACCGGCAATGACCGGGTGACTGGCGGCAGTGGTCATGACGAACTGCATGGCGGTGATGGCCATGACTTCCTGTTCGGCGGCAGCGGCACCGATATCATGTATGGCGGTGCAGGCGATGACATCTTCTTCCTGAAGGATACCCTTGACCCCGATCTTGGAGATTTCAGAGCCATTGTCGAAACTGCGGACACGATCAAGGATTTCCAGATCGGCGAGGACAAGATCCGACTGGGCACCTACGAGCATGTGACCTATCAGAATGTAACCGTCGGCGCGAATGTCTACACCGTGATCCAGGGTCGGGATGACAATGGCGGCAGCCATGTCCGCGGGATCCTCGAAGGCGATGTTGATCTAAGTCAAAGCGATTTCAAGAACGCCCGCAGCGTTACCGAGATACCGCAGCAGTCGATCGAGCCATGGACCGACGGCGACAGCAGCGATATTCTCTCCTTAGGGTCTGTTGGTGATGTCGACATAATCTAGCATATCCTTATATGTCGCTTCGGCGCATATGGCGGTAGACGCTCGGGGCGCGGTGGTCAGCATCGCGCCCCTTTTCCACGGCAGATCATGCACCACCCAAACCTGTCATCTCCTTGACCGGCAACACTGCCCGCGCCTATGATCCGGCCGCTGTCAGATGGCCGGATGGCTGCTGCCTGTCCCTCGGGAGGTTTCCCCGGGGACCGGGAGAGGAAAGTCCGGGCTCCACAGGATCAGGATGCCGGGTAACGCCCGGCGGGGGCGACCCCAGGGAAAGTGCCACAGAAAACAGACCGCCGGCCCCGGCAACGGACCGCCGGCAAGGGTGAAAAGGTGCGGTAAGAGCGCACCGCCGGACCGGCAACGGGACGGGCATGGTAAACCCCATCCGGAGCAAGACCATGTAGGGACACGCGTCGCCTCGCGCGACAGGTGCGATCCTGCACCGATGTCCGGGTAGGTTGCTCGACGTTGCCGGCAACGGCCGCGCTAGATGAATAGCCGTCACCGGGAAACCGGGACAGAACCCGGCTTACAGGCCATCTGACAGCCAATCCCCGAATGCCGAAACGTCCCGTTTCACCTCCCCTTCATAGGGCCATCACACATCCTGACCGCCACGAAGCTTAATGGACGCCCAAGGCAGCCCTTCCCCGCTGCATTTTACGTGCAGTGCGCATGCAGAGCGCGGCGACGAACCCGCCCCCACCCTGTCACATCACAACCCGGTGACATAAATATGAACAAAAACAGAACGAAAAGGCGTTTTTGACGCTTTTTCAGAGCGTTATGGCGCGCAGTTCTTATATCCATTTAACTTATTGGAAACATTGAACTTTTCCCATGAAAATTCGGTTTGAACCCATTGACGGCCAATATTTCCCATGATATCCCAAATAATCCCAGATCAGGCAATTTGGGATGGTTGCCACCTGTGGCGGGCGCGCAACCGGCCAAAACCAAGCCCTGGCCAGGCATTCCTCCCCGGCCCTCCGCAGGGGCCATAGAGAGGTATCAAGGGGAACCCGGCGCGTGGATCTGTTTCTGTCCACATTCGAGAACCGCATCGACAAGAAGGGTCGGCTGTCCGTGCCGGCGCCCTTCCGTGCGGTGCTGGAACGTCGGCGCGACCCGCTCTATCTGTTCAAGTCGCTGACCGAGCCCTGTCTTGAAGGCTGCGGACCTGAGCGTATTGGCCAGATTGTCGATGCCATCGATTCCATGGACAGCCTGTCGGAAGAGGTCGCAACCCTGCAGACAATGCTGTCCAGCGCCCAGGAAATGAAGCTGGACTCCGAAGGCCGCATCATGCTGTCGGCCGACTTCATCGGGTTTGCCGAGCTTGACGACATGGCGCTTTATGCCGGTGTCGGCCGGTCCTTTCAGATCTGGCTGCCATCGCGCTACCGCACCCGCGAGGCCGACGCCCGCGCCCGTGCCAAGAGTGATGGCATGCCGTCCCTGCGGCTTGGCAGCCGCCGCCCACCGGACGATCCTGAAGGGAGGCGCTGATGGCTACGGCGCAACCTCGGCATCAGGCCCTTCACCTGCCGGTGCTGCTGCGCGAAGTCGTCACCGCACTGGCCCCTGCTGACGGCGGGCTCTATCTTGACGCCACCTTTGGCAATGGCGGCTATAGCGAAGCGATTCTTGACGCCGCCGCCTGCACTGTCATGGCCATTGACCGCGATCCTGACGCCATCGCCCGCGGCGGTGCACTGACAACCCGCTTTGGCGACAGGATGCAGCTTCTTCAAGGCTGCTTTTCCGACATGCGTTCGCTTGCTGGTGAGGAAGCCGTCGGCACGCTTGATGGCATCGCCTTTGACCTTGGTGTCTGTTCGACGCAGCTTGACCAGCCTGAACGCGGCTTCTCCTTCCGCACTGATGGGCCGCTGGATATGCGCATGTCGAAGTCCGGCGAAAGCGCTGAAGATGTGGTGATGACGCTTGATGAGCGCGCGCTGGCTCAGATCCTGTGGGATTATGGGGAAGAGCGCGCCTCGCGCCGTATAGCCCGCGCCATTGTCCGCGCCCGTGATGAGGCACCCATCACCACCACCAGCCAGCTTGCCGCCATCATTCATGCGGTGATGCCGGCCCAGCGGCCTGGCCAGATCGACCCGGCAACCCGCAGCTTTCAAGCGCTTCGCATTCATGTGAACCGCGAGCTTCAGGAAGTGGAAGACGGGCTGGCCGCAGCTGAGGCGATGCTGAAACCTGGCGGCATCATGGCGGTGGTGTCCTTCCATTCACTGGAAGACCGGATCGTAAAGCGTTTCCTGACCGACCGCAGCGGCGGTGGCGGGCGCCCATCGCGTCACCTTCCCGACATTGAACGCCCGGACCCGACATTTGAGCTGGTGCAGCGCAAGCCCATCCTGCCAACGGATGAAGAGGCGGCGACCAATCCGCGGGCGCGGTCGGCCAAGCTTCGGGTGGCCCGCCGCACCGTTCATTCCTCCCGTCTCCCCCCCTCAACAGGAAGGGCCTGATCGATGCGTATGATCCTGCTCTGCACAGTGCTGACCGCCATTCTTGGAACAACCCTCTATCAGGTGAAGATCGGCATCGACGCCCGCGAAAGCGAACTTCTGACCCTTGAACATGAAATTCGCGCGACAGAGCGGGAAATTGCCGTGCTTGAGGCTGAATGGGCCTTCCTGTCGCGTCCAGAACGGGTCCTGGAACTGTCTGACCGCCTGCTCGACATGAAGCCGATTGGACAGGACCGTATCCTGCCGATTGACGCCATTCCGATGCGTATTCTTCCCGATTTTGAAGACCAGCTTGCCGATGTCGGGGTGATCACCCTGCTGCCAGCGGAAGATGAAATTGACGCCTCGCCCGTACCATCAGTTTCGGCAACCCGCATTTCAGCCACTGGCGATTTGCGCATGATCAGGGAGGATGTCACCCGCTAATGTCTTCCCCCGCCCTTCGCACCCCAGACCACAGGACGGCATCCGCTGGCATGGCACAGCATGCGCCGGCGGCCGCGCGCCCTGGATCATCGAGGGAGTCATCAAGCGGGCCATCAAGAGGGTCAATCCTGACAAGCCTTCGCAATCTGGTGCTGCCGCCTCGGCCGGACCCGGCACGCTCGCGCCGGATTGCCGAGGTACGGCTGGTGATTTCAGCAGTTGTGGTGCTGGCGGTCTTTTCCGCCATCGCGACACGTGTGGTCATGCTGTCCACAAATGGGGACAAGGCTTTCAGCGGCAATGGCGTTTCAGTGGCGTCCCTGCCGCGCGGGCAGATATTTGATCGCAATGGGCGGCTTCTGGCCACCAATTTGCCGATTACTGTGCTGCACGCCGACCCCAGCGAGATCATGAACGCGCCTGAGGCGGCGCGGCTTCTGGCTCCGATGCTGGAGCGGCATGATGAAGCCAGCCTGACACGGTTACTGTCGAAGAAAACCCGCTATGTCGAACTGGACCGCAAGCTGACTCCAGCCCGCCATGCAGCCATCCTGAATCTGGGGATTCCTGGAATCCATTTCCGCAAGAGCGTTCTTCGCACCTATCCAAGCGGCAATCTGGCAGCCCATATTCTGGGCCATGTCGACCCTGACAACAAAGGTCTGGCCGGCATGGAAAAATCCATGGATGCCATCCTTGCCAGCGGCAAGGATGTAACATTAGCGCTTGATGGCGGGGTGCAGGCCATTGTCGCCCGCGAGCTGGCGGCCCAAATCGACACATTTGAGGCGATTGGCGGCGCCGGCATGGTTCTGGACATCCGCTCCGGCGAAATCATTGCCATGGTTTCACTGCCTGATTTCAACCCGAACCATTACGCCAAGGCGATCGATGACGCCCGCTTCAACCGCGCCACTGTCGGGCTGTATGAAATGGGATCGACCTTCAAGATCCTGAATACCGCAATCGCCCTGGAAACCGGGGCAACCGACGTAAATCGTCGCTATGAGGTTGCCAAGCCACTGCGCATTGGCGGCTTTCCGATCCGCGACTACAAAACCTATAAATGGCCGCTCAGCGTGCCGGAAATCCTGGTTCTGTCCTCCAATATCGGATCAGCACAGATGGCCGCTGAAATCGGGGGACCAACCCAGAAGGCCTATCTGGAACGGCTTGGCCTGTTTGACCGCATGCCGGTCGAACTGCCGGAACGCGCCCGCCCGCTGGTACCGGCACAATGGCAGAAGACCGAAATTGCCACCGTGTCCTACGGCCATGGCATGTCCGTTTCACTGCTGCATCTGGCCTCGGCTGTCTCGGCAGCCACGGGTGACGGGCTATGGGTTGAACCGACCCTGCTGCGCCGTGACCCGGCGGACCAGCCAGTGCGGGCCCGGGTCTTTTCTCCAGACACCACGCAGGCTGTTCGCTCGATGATGCGCCTTGTCGTGGCCCACCCCAAGGGGACGGGCAAGCTTGCCAATGCTGCTGGCTACATGGTTGGCGGCAAGACAGGCACGACCGAAAAGATTCGTCCGGAAGGCGGCTACTACAAAGAGCGCAACAAGAACATCACCAGCTTTGCTGCCACCTTCCCGGTCCACGATCCCCGCTATGTGATTGTTGTTATGGTCGACGAGCCAAAGCCGCAGGAATTCTCCTATGGCCGCGCCACCGGTGGATGGGTAGCCGCGCCAGCCGTCCGCCGCATTGTGGAAAATGCCGCGCCGCTTCTTGGAATTCACCCTGTTGACGAAAAAGCGCCGGAAATTCGCCGGAAACTGCGCCTTGACTTCAGGATTGGAAATGAGGAGGCCCGCCTTGCATCTTTCTGATCTAATCCCTGATCTTATCGCTAGAGCCGTCGATGCCGGTACCGACATCGGCCGCCTTGGCCAGATCACAATAACTGGCATGAGCAGCGATTCCCGTACCATCGGCCCGGGCAATCTGTTCTTTGCCATTGTCGGCTCCAGCAGCGATGGCCGCACCTTTGCACGCGCTGCCGTAGAGGCCGGCGCAGCTGCCATTATCACGGATGATCGCGAGCTGGATGCCGATCTGCAGGCGCTTGCGACAGAAATTCCCCTCCTTCAGGCAGCCGAGCCGCGCGCGGTTCTTGCCAACTGCGCCGCCAGATTCTGGCAGCGCCAGCCAGGCATGATAGCCGCCGTAACCGGCACCAATGGAAAAACATCAACAGCCGAATTTCTCCGCCAAATCTGGGCTCGCGCCACGTGGGGCGCAGCTTCCATCGGCACGCTCGGCCTTCAAGGCACGGATCCGCGCGAGGTGAAAGGCAGCATGCTTGGCCTTCCTGACCTGACAACACCGGATGCCGTCAGCCTTCACGCCGCACTGCAGCCACTGACCGCAGCCGGCATCACGCATCTTGCCATCGAGGCCAGCAGCCATGGGTTGGAACAGCGCCGGCTTGACGGGCTGAATATCAGCGTTGCCGGCTTCACCAATCTGACCCGCGATCATCTTGACCATCACCCTGACATGGAGGCCTATTTCGCCGCCAAATCACGCCTGTTCAACGATCTTCTGATGGTTGGCGGCACCGCAGTGATCAATATTGACGATCCTTATGGTGCGCGGCTGGCCAAGACAATGAAAGCTGAAGCTGACAGCCAGCAGGTGGTGCTGACTATCGGCCATGACAGCCAGGCAGACTTCCGCATTGATGCCATTACGCCGATGGATTTTGGCCTGGAGATTGAAGTTACACATGGCGAGACAGCTTTCCGTATTCCGGTTGCACTGGCTGGTGCCTTTCAGGCGATGAACGCCGTTACCGCAGCGGTCATGGCGCATGCCAGCGGCCTCGCCCTCCATGACTCGCTTGGCGCACTGCCCTATGTCAACGGTGCAGAAGGCCGGATGCAGCTTGTGCCGGGCCACCCTACAGGCGGACGGATCATCATTGATTACGCCCATACACCCGATGCGCTGGAAGCCGCCCTGACAGCCCTCCGCCCGGAGGCCCGCGGCCGTCTTGCCGTGCTGTTTGGTGCTGGCGGTGATCGCGACCCGGGCAAACGCGCAATGATGGGCTCCATAGCTCATGAAAAAGCCGATTTGATTTTTGTGACGGATGACAATCCCCGTAGCGAAGACCCGGCCAACATTCGCGCCGCCATTATGGAGGCCTGCCCCAATGCGATCGAAATTGCCGACCGTGGTCAGGCGATTGCCGCCGCCATGCAGGAAATCGGCCCAGATGATGTGCTGCTGATTGCCGGCAAGGGCCATGAGAGTTTTCAGCTTGTGGGAAGCGAAACGCTGCCATTCAGTGATGCCAGTGTGGCCCGCAACGCTATTCGCCGCCTGACCGAGATGGGAGACGCCAGATGAGCCGGCAGACTCCCATAGACACGAACCATATGGTAGCGACCATTGATGCAGCCACGCTTGCCGCCCGCACGGGCGGTAGCTGGCATGACAGTGCGCGCAGCAAAGACGTTACCATCACAAATATCGAAATCGACAGCCGCAAATGCCGCAACGGCACCCTGTTTCTTGCCCTTCCCGGCAGCAGCGCAGACGGCCACGACTTCATCACCGCCGCCGCCACAAAGGGCGCGGCCGCCGCGCTGGTGTCCAGACCGAATGACGCCATTTCCCTGCCTCAGATGGTTGTGCCAGACGTTCAGCATGCCCTCACAGCCCTCGGCAGCGCAGGCCGTGACCTTCACAGACAGGCCGGCGGCAAGCTGGTTGCGATCACCGGGTCGGTTGGCAAGACCGGCAGCAAGGAAATGCTGGCGCACGGATTGAATAGAATACTGGCCAAAACTGGTGGCTGCCATGCCAGCCGTGCCAGCTTCAACAATCACATGGGTGTACCCATGACGCTGGCCATGCTGCCGGACAGCACTATGCCAGCCGTTCAGGAACTTGGCATGAATGCCACCGGCGAAATCGCTGCGCTAACCACCCTTGCCAGACCTGACATTGCAATCATCACGCGCATTGCTGACAGCCATGCCGGACGGTTCAATTCGCTTGACGACATTGCCGCCGCCAAAGCAGAGATCTTTGACGGATTGGCCGAAGGCGGCACCGCCATCATCAACCGGGATGATGCCTATTTTGAATTTCTGGCTGACCGCGCCAGTAGGGCTGGCGCAGGCCACATCATCACATTTGGCACCACTGATGATGCCGATGCACAACTTATATCTGCCACTGACAGTGATGATGGCACCGCAGTGAAGGCCAGCCTGTTTGGTCGCCCAGTCAGTTTTCAGCTTGGCATGCGGGGATTCCATTGGGCGATGAATGCCATGGCCGTTCTGGCGGCGGCAGACACCCTTGATATCGACGCTGTCGAAATGGGCAAAAAATTACATGATTTCAATAATCTATTAGGTCGAGGCGCTATTTGCAGTGGCCTGTTCAACGGCCATAACATCACGCTGATCGACGACAGTTACAATGCTGGCCCGGCATCCATGAAGGCCGCTTTTGGCAGTCTGTCAAACCGTCCCGCTGATGTGATGGTCCTGTCGGACATGCTTGAGCTTGGTGACGGCACCGACGCAGCGCACACCGCGTTGGGACCGGCCATTATTGCGCTTCGTCCGCGCATCCTGATTACCATCGGCAGCGCTATGGCCCGCATGGCATCGGTGCTTCCGGCGGGCATCACTCATCGCGAGGCATCCTCACCTGAAGACGCCACAGCCCTTCTTGCAAGCATGATTCGTGACGGGGACACCGTCTTCATTAAGGGGTCCAACGGGTCCGGGGCGTGGCGCGTGGCGGCTGACCTGCTGTCGTCATTTGAGTCATCGCAGCCTGCCGCTGCCGGGGAGGCAAACCATGCTGCCTGATCTTCTTGTACCACTTGCTGGCGAATATCAGATCTTCAACCTGTTCCGCTACATCACCTTCCGCACTGGCGGCGCGACGATTACCGCGCTTGTGCTGAGCCTGATGCTTGGCCCGATGATGATCCGCTGGCTGAAAAGCCATCAGGCCGAAGGCCAGCCCATTCGCGCGGATGGCCCGGAGTCACATATCGTTACCAAGGCCGGCACGCCGACCATGGGCGGCATTCTCATCCTAGGAGCGTTTGCGCTTTCCACACTGCTGTGGATGCCCCTGTCGAATCCCTATCTGATGCCGGTTCTGGCTGTTGCGCTGGCTTTTGGCGCCGTCGGGTCGGTTGACGACTGGATGAAGCTGCGCCGCCGGTCACATCATGGCATGTCCGGGCGGATGAAAATGACCCTGCAGCTTGCTGTGGCTTTCTTCGTCACGCTCGTCTTCGTTGAACTTTCACCAGACCAGCTTCGGTACGGTGTCGCGGTACCGTTCCTGAAAGACTCACTTCTTTATCTTGGCCTTCTTTATGTGCCGTTTGCCATGCTGGTCATTGTCGGCGCCTCAAACGCCGTCAATCTAACAGACGGGTTGGACGGGCTGGCCATTGTGCCGGTGATGATTGTGGCCGCCTGTTTCGGGCTGATTGCCTATCTCGCTGGCAACGTGAATTTCGCGACCTATCTGCAGATCAACTATGTGCCTGGCACTGGTGACCTGGCGGTGATGTGCGGCGCTCTGCTTGGCGCCGGCCTTGGCTTCCTGTGGTTCAACGCCCCGCCTGCCAAGGTGTTCATGGGCGACACAGGCTCGCTGGCCCTTGGTGGCGCACTTGGCGCAATGTCGGTCGCCACACGTCATGAGATTGTGCTGGCCATCGCAGGCGGCCTGTTTGTTGTCGAGACGCTATCCGTGATCCTGCAGGTCGCTTCTTTCAAGCTGACGGGCAAGCGGATCTTCCTGATGGCCCCGCTGCACCATCATTTCGAACGTAAAGGCTGGGCAGAACCCACCATCGTGATCCGGTTCTGGATCATCTCGGTAGTGCTGGCACTTGTTGCCCTGTCATCCCTGAAGCTGCGCTAGGAGCCAAACCAGCATGATGTCCCCTTCAGCAATGTCAGGAAAAAAGGTCGGGATCCTTGGTCTCGGTGCATCCGGCATGGCAGCGGCCCGTTCTCTAGACGCGGCCGGGGCATCAACATGGCTTCATGATGACCGGATGACACCCACTGACCTGCCCGGCAGCGCAACATCATGCGACTGGCAGAACTGGCCCTGGGATCAGCTGGACAGCATGGTGATCAGTCCCGGCATCCCACATCTTCACCCAAGACCACACCCTGCCGCAGCAAAGGCACGCGACGCCGGCATCGAAATCATCAGCGAGGTGGAAGTCGCCCTTCGTGCCACCCCATCGGCACGCCTTGTTGCAATTACGGGCACCAACGGCAAGTCCACAACAACCGCTCTGATTGGTCATTGTCTGCAGAACGCCGGCGTGCCTAACGCTGTTGGTGGGAATATCGGTGATGCCGCCTGCAATCTGTCAGACCCTGGCACAGATGGGATCATCGTGCTGGAGCTTTCATCCTACCAGCTTGAGACAACCCCATCACTGGCCGCGGAAGTCGCCATCATCCTGAACATCACGCCCGATCATTTGGACCGTCATGGTGGCATGGACGGCTATGTCGCCGCCAAGGCACAGGTGCTTGCCGCCCTTGACCGCAAGCAGCCACAAGGTGGCCTGGCCATTCTGGGGG
>WTJS01000277.1 GCA_011524735.1 Alphaproteobacteria bacterium | reverse complement strand
GGTCTTCGTGGCTGCCGGATTCCTGGCTCCTTTGAAATCGATCGAGTGGGATGACCTGGCGTCATCCGTGCCCGTGACGCTGATGGCCGTGTTGATGCCCCTGACATTTTCCATCGCAGCAGGCATCGCCATCGGCTTTCTAGCCTATGTTGTGATCTGTTTGCTGTCCGGGCGTAGTGCCGAAATCAACCTTGGCACCTGGGTGATTACGATTTTTGGCTGCCTGTGGCTGGCCACACCTCTGCTGGGGTGATCGACAATATCTTTAGATGCTGGATCTTTAGATGCTGGCAGTCGTAATGGCTGCCAGCATGTCTGCTGTTGCGCTTCTGGGCATAATCACTGCGTATCCGTCACCGGCATCGGCTTCGATCGTGACGGCAGCACCATCTGTTTCATTGGAGGTGCCGATGATCTCGCCCGCGCGCATGACCAAACCATCCAACGGCCACTTCAGACCTGCCGATCGACGAAAAGCCTGACAGCCAAGCGGCCACACTGAAAACCGCGTCCCTGGCGTGCAGTGCATGGTGAAGTCACCCTGCAGCCTTACAAAAACGTCGCTGTCACCGATCAACATCACCGGCCGGTCATGCGGCAAAGTCATCATGGCATGAAGCGCCGCAAATGTGTGATCGAGGCGCCCTTCAAGAAATCCAAGCCCAACAATCAGCGGGGCTGTGATCCGGTTCAGGCACTTCTCCAGATCCGTGTCGTCCTGGCCAGCCAGACGCATCACCGGGACGCCATCGGGAAGGTGTGTGGCAGAATCCATGTCGCCAATGATCATGTCAGGCTGCCTGCGCAATGCCACCAAAGCATCCACACCACCATCGGCAGCAATAACTGGCCAGTTATCAGGCAGAGCATCGAGCGCGCCAGCAATGGGCATGGGTGATGCGCCGACAAGAATCACCGGCGTGGCATATGCCAGCATTTGATCATCAACGTCAGTCATTCAGTCTGTTTGCCGAATAAGACGCGACAGTGCAAGGCAGCCTTTTATGCGGTGCTGCCATGTGAAGAATTTCTCCAGCCACATTCTGGGCCAGGTCCATCAAAGGATATTTTTTCACCGCCCTGCACTGATTAGGGGTTGTGATCAAAGTTAGGGATCACTAACTTTGAAGTGTAATTTAGAGCAGTTCCAAAGCAACAACAGGTAGAAACAGCCCTACCCATGGCAGCAGATCCACAATCAGGCACCAAGACAGCCGAAGAACCGGCAGCCATGCAAAGGGGGCGCGGCACAGGCGGTCTCGTCCATCTGTTTATCCTGGCACCAGTACTTCTGGCTGCCATTTTGCTGCTGAATGTCGAGAGTGAACTCCTCGACATTATTTTTACCTCTATCGCAGATGCCTACCTCCAGGTCAGCACCTTTGTCGCGGCCACATTCCTGATCATTTACGGTGCGGAACGCGCTCTCAAGATTGACGCAACGGCAATGCTACGGCGCGACACCATCTGGCAGGTACCTGTTGCTGCAGGTCTTGGTGCGCTACCCGGCTGTGGCGGGGCGGTGATTGTTGTCACGCAATATGTCACTGGCAGACTATCCTTTGGCGGTGTGGTAGCCGCTCTGACCGCAACAATGGGTGATGCGGCCTTTCTGTTGATTGCGCAGGAACCCCTGACCGGCCTTGCCATGGTGGTCATGGGATTTGCTGTCGGCACGCTCAGCGGCTGGGTGATCAATTTCATCCATGGCGGTGATTTCCTACGCAGCGAAAAAATGTCTACCGACACACCACCAGATTTTGAGCATGATGACGCGTCTTCGCCCCTGCTTGACCGGATCTGGCTTGCCATTCTGGCGCCTGGCGTTGTTCTCGCCGGACTGGTGGCTTTTCAGGTTGATGTCGATGCAATGTTTGCAACATCAATGCTCGAACAGCCCGCCACCCTGCTGGGGGTGGTTGGCGGCGTGCTGGCGCTCAGCATGCGTCTGGCTCCCCGGTTCGGGATCAAGGGCGATGAAGCCTTTTCGGCTGGTGGCGGGCTTATTCGGCGTACAATTTCTGACACCAACTTTGTGACCGTGTGGGTGGTTTTCGCCTATCTTGTGTTCGAGTTGTCGGTCTATTTCCTGGGGCTCGACCTGAAATCAGTATTCGATGGATGGGTTCTGTTCACCCCGATGATTGCCATTCTACTGGGGTTCCTGCCAGGCTGTGGCCCGCAGGTACTCGTCACGACCATGTATCTGTCAGGCATCATCCCCTTGTCCGCTCAGATCGGAAATGCGCTCAGCAATGATGGTGACGCCCTGTTCCCGGCTATTGCGATCGCCCCGAAAGTGGCGATTGTGGCAACGCTCTATTCCGCGGTGCCGGCCATCATTCTGGCCTATGGGTGGCTGTTCCTGTTCGAATAGGCGCGCGCCACACAGAGCGCGCCCGAACTAGTTTTCCCGAAACGCTGTTGAAAGAGATTTCTCCAACGGAGTCATGATGTATTCCATGATTGTCCGCTTGCCGCCCAGAATATCCACCTGGAGTGGCATGCCAGCAGTGACCACCGGGGCTTCTGGCGACTTGGTGAAGGCGATTTCAGGAATGGCGATGATCGTCTCATAAAAGGGCATCGCATTCTCAGGCTGAGTCGTGTTGGTGGCTACGCGGCGTACAACCCCCATCAGCACGCCGTAGCGCGACGGGTCATAGGCTGACAGCGAGATACGTGCCACCTGTCCGGGACGAACATCCGCTACATCCTGTGGGTTGATTTGCGCACGCACCAGATATTCGGCTTCAGTTGGCACAATTTCGACCAGCATGGTGCCTGCCTGCACAACCGCCCCCACTGTTTTCACATGCACCGCTGACACCGTGCCCGTCAGCGGTGCTCGAACCTCAGCATGGCGCACCTTGCCGCGCAGCGCATCCTGCCGCGCCAGAAGCTGTGACGCCTTTGTCTGTTCTTCGACAAGTGCCTCCGCTGCGGCCGCTCTGAAATTGGCGATTGAGGCTTCCATCTCCCGCTGCTTGCCAACCAGATCGGCACGACGCGCCGCTGCCGACAGTCGCGCCAGTTCAGCCGCACCAGTTTCCTGCTGCAGGCGCGCTTTCGCCCCAATCAGGAGGGAACGCGGTTCATGCCCGCCTTCGACAAGCGGTGTCAGAAGGTCCAGCTCTTCCTGCACCAAGGCTGCCTTAGCAAGCGAAATGCGTTCCTCAGCTTCCTTTTCCTTGATGGTGCGCGATAGCGTTTCCACAGATTCCTTCAGCACCTCCAGACGCTTGTCCAGCGCCTGAACCCGCATGGCGAACAACGACTGCTCCTTGGCCACAACTTCTGGTGCATCGGCAGCAAGGCGCCCCGGAAAACGAAGTCGTCTTTCGCCCGCGGCTTCGGCAGTGAGACGAATTTCTGCAGCCCGGGCAGCGTTCAGAGCGATCTCATTATCGGTGAAATTGGCGGTAACATCTTCATCCTCAAGCCGGAATAGCACCTCGCCCTTCTCTACCACACTGCCAAGCTCAACTCTGATATCAACCACTGAGCCCGGAAGACGACTCTGCACCATCTGCACTTCTGACGGGGTAAAGATCACGCCTTCGGCACGAACCTGTTCATCCACCTCGGCGTAAATTGCCCAGACCACCGCAACGATGCAGAAGATGGAAATCAGGATATACAGGAATTGTCCGCTGATACCCTTTGGCTCAGCCAGTGGCTGTGGCGCTGAATGATCAACCGGCGGACCTCCCATCGTCATAGGTGGTGGTCCATAGAGCTTGCCAAGCGCCCAGCGGAAGGGCGCCGTGACCACGCGAAGCGCGAACCAGATAACGCGCCACACCATCACAAAGGGAAACATGAGAATTTTCATCAGAAAGGACACGGGGTAACTCCTGTCTTGATCAAATTAGGGTGCAAAGGCTGAAGCGGTCGCACCTCAGGCCTTGGCCACATCTACCGGGGCTGGCTTCATCACGTCGTCGCGCGGACCAAAGGCGGCGATGCGCCCGCCATCCATGGCCAGCACCTTGTCAGCCATCTGCAGCATCGCACCACGATGCGTGACAAAGATCGTGGTCAGCCCCTTGGTCGCCACATCGAGGCTGGCAACCATGTTCATTTCAGCCTGTGAATCCAGCGGGGCGGTCGGTTCATCCATCAACAGAATGTTGGGCTTGCCAATCAGCGCCCTGGCAATCGCCACAGACTGGCGCATGCCAACCGACAGCTCTCGGCCGCGTTCAGACAGTGGGAAATCATATCCACCTGGCAGCATCGGCACGAAGGCATCAACACCCGACTGCTTCGCTGCTTCCAGAAGATCAGCGTCGCTGGCGTCTGGATTGCCCATCATGATGTTGTCGCGGATGGACCCTGAGAACAGGATGGGATTCTGCATGACCACACCGATATTACGACGCACATCGTCTGGCCGGATCTGCCGAATATCGGCATTATCGACAAGCACCGCACCGCGATCTGGCGGGTTCAGGCCGCATAGCAGCCGCAACAATGTTGTCTTGCCCGATCCAATACGGCCAACGATGGCAAGCCGTTCACCAGGCTCCAGCCTGAAGCTGATATCATTCAGGATCGGTTCAGGCTGATCTTCATAGGTAAAGCTGACATTCCGGAATTCGACCTCACCCTGAATGGTGGTGCGTTCAACCTGCTCGGCGCGCTCTTCTTCCTCAGATGGCGAGCCCAGAATTTCATCAAGCGCCCGATAGGCGGAAAAGGCAGAGTTCATCTTGGCGAGAAGTCCCGTCAACTGGGCCAGTGGAGCCATGGTCCGACCCGACAGAATCACACAGGCAATCAGCTGACCCATGGTGAGATTACCTTCAGCAATGAGAAACACTCCGAATACGACCATCACCACCTGGCTGACCTGCTGACCAAGCTGGGCAAACTGCGTTGCCAGCTGGCCGGTCACCTTGGTCTTCATGGTCGATTTCGCCTGGTGAAGCACAGAATTCATCCAGCGGTTGCGAAGCATTGAGATGCCACGCACCGTCTTCACCGTTTCCAGCGCGGCGATCATTTCGACAATGACAGCCTGTTTGGACTTTCCCTGTGCCTGGCTGAGTTCCGTCATCCGTTTGATGATCGGCTGCAGGATCAGCGCGAACAGGATCACCGTTGGCACGATGACTGCCGGGACATAGGCCAGCGGCCCCCCAATCAGATAGAGCACATAGATGAACAGGAAGATGAAAGGCAGATCGACGATCACGGTAAAGCTAGCCGAGCCGATGGCATCTTTCAGCATGTCAAAATTGCGTACCGTGCCGGCCAGCGATCCTGTCGCCGTCTTGGTAAGAGTCGCGTCATGGCGGGCGATACGGTCAAACAGCGCCTCTGACACGGTCTGATCAACACGTGCACTGGCCCGGTCAACAAAGATCCCGCGCAATATCTTCATGATGAAATCAAAAACAATCACGCAGGCAATCATCGCCGTCAGTGCCCAAAGCGATTCAATCGCATTGTTCGGCACCACCCGGTCATAGACCGTCATGATGTAAACTGATGACGCCAGCGCAAAAACATTGATCAGAACTGAAGCCCACATGACCTGCAGATATATGCGCTTGCAGGATAGAACTGGTCCAAAGAACCAGTGAGAACGGTCAGTCGGCATTTTCTTCAACATGATGATTCCTCAAGCGACAGTCCCAGAATCACGTCCAGCTGCTCGGCAACGAACAGGGCGCGAGCGCGGACAATTTCACGGTCTGATCTGATTTCGGTCAGGCGGGCCAATGCCCCGCCAATTTCGGCCTGCAGGCGGGCAACAGCCAACGGCGAGCTGACCGTCTGGCCCTGACGTTCACGGAGTGAACGGTAGCGGGCACGTAATTCATCCCGGCGCGCCAGTGCTTCTGTTTCCTCACGCTGAAGCTGAGTGAAACGCTGTGCCAGCCCTTCCATTTCCCGATCATGCACACGGACCAGCGCGTCAATACTGGACCTCAGCTCACGCGACCGCCATGCCGTCTCGCGAAGGCGTGCCCGGGCCGTCCCACCGTCATAGAGCGGGACTTTCATCTCCAGCTTGCCAACAACCTCGTACTCATCCTCATAGTCGGTCATGTCGAAGATGGTGCCCTCAATCACCGCGTCAAACTGCGGATAGCGGGATCCACGTATCTCCGCAGCCTCATAGTCCACCTGACGGATACGAAGACGCAGCGCATGCGCCTTGTCGGTACGGTCGGCAGGCAGAATGGTAAGGTCGACAGGGCGGTTCAGAAAAAACACCACAGCCAGATCAGCAGCTTCTTCAACGCGAAAGTCATATTCGGTCTCAAGATGCTCAACGACCTGATCACGCTCCGCCATGGCGCGGTTGATCAGAATTTCTTGATCCAGCGCAACAAGCTGCGCCTCACGAAGGTCAGACAGACGGCCGGCACCAGCCTCAAATCGTGCCCTGACAGCATCAACCTCACGCTTGACCAGATCGAAATTTGTCTGATGAACATCTATCACCGCGTTGAGACGTTCCAGCACCAATGCCAGACGCAGCACTTCATGGCTGCGCTCTCCCAACACGCCAACCGCGTCAATCCGCGCCACCTCATGGCGAAGCTTGCCAGCCTCAATCCGGTTTCTGTTTTGCCCCCAGTCGATCACCCGGTGGCGCAGGGTGAGCTTGCCGTCATAGATGTTATTTTCCTGTCGATGATTGAATTCACGTCTATGCGCACCGCTCTCATGAATTTCCTGTTGCTGCGGGGTGGTACGTCTGAAAAGACCACTAGCGCTAGGATCACGCTTAATCCTGCCCACAATCTGGCGACTTCCAGATATACTGGCGCTCAGCTGCGGGCGTGCACCAGCCTTGGCCAGCCCCAGCCGATGCACCATCTGACAGACCCGCGCCCGTGCTTCCTCAACCTTGGGATCAAGCAGGATTTTCTGTTTCAGATGCGGGGCCAGAAATCTGGTACCGGAAACAAAGCTGACACCGTTATCTTCATCCGGTTCCGCCACAGCCGTTGCAGAGCCGGAAGTGTCGGTCTGGACCTGAGCCATCTGGACCGAATCCCAATTCGGCAACGCGCCGTAATATTCCGGTTGCAGCATCTCAATCTCAAGATTTTGACCTTCTGGCAATTCGTCATCAGCAGCCCGTTCGGGCACGTCAAAATCCCAGATTGGATTCGTTTCGACCTGAACTGATATCAGCCCAGCAAGGTGAGGTGCACTGGCAGTATCGCGTGAGTCCTTCGCCAGTGCGGTACTGATCATGCCAGCGACAAAGGCTGCCGCAATCGCTGCAAGCATCACCGCCCCCAGAACCAAACGCCGCAGGATGAAACTTCCCGACAACTCATCTGACGGCAGTTCCGACGGATCATCAGGTTGGGGTATACCCCCTAGCGGTATTCGAAAGGCCGTTCTGTCGGGAAATGGCAGAACGTTATCACCAGACATCTGGTCGAAACCCGTTTCAAAAGAAAGATTTTTGGAAACCCGCTGTTCGGGGCGGGGATTCCGCACGCCCCATCGCACCAGAGACACAACTGACATTGCAAGCCACTCACACAGGTTAAAGGTCAATTCACCTGAGCGAGAATAGGGGGAGGTCAGCTAATTTTTCGTAAAGGAAACAGGGAGAAAGGCGGTAATTCCTTGCCCAGAATTCGCATTTGCGTGAGTTTGGTTTCTATTCAGTTAATTTCTAAATTTTAGCAGCGAGGCTCTTTATTCTGAGCTAGCGCCGATTCCAGCGCGTCAAACGACATCAGAAGCTGCGCCGTGATTTGATGGCCAGGCTGTCGACGGGGTGTGGCGGGCTGTCCCGCTGCCGCATCGACAGGCAAGTCTGGTGAAAGGCTGCGGAACAGATCTGCTTCAAACTCCTTCGCCAGCCTGGTCAAATCCCGCGCCATGTCCCATCCCGCATCAGTTAGGGCAAGCCGGATCAGCCGACGGTCGTCCTCATTCACAAGTTTGGACACAAGACCCCGTGCCTCCAGCCGCTGTACAGCACGGGTTACCCTTGCGCGGTCCAGATCAACCCGCAGGAAAATATCGCGGATGGAAATTTCTGACACCTGCATCAGATGCATCATGACCCGCCATTCCGCCAGTGAGATATCGTGCTGTGCCTGATATCTGTTCGCCAAAGCACGACTCAATGCAGAGGCGAAGCGCGCGGCGCGATAGGGCAGAAAGCTGTCGAGGCTTAGCGCCTTTTCATTCTGGTTCACGGCGGTGCCTTTCACTGTCCGGCAAAGAGATTGACAATCATTTCATTTGAAATGATTGTGGAGACTCCGTCAAGGCGTCGAACAATCATGAGCTCAAAGGGCGGGTGCTAGGATGCTTGGCGGATCGGTCTCAACTTCATCTTGAACGGATGGAAGGACAGAAAATGGAACAGGACAGCTCACCAGCCATGATGCCCGGGTTCGGCAATGATTTTGAAACAGAGGCCCTGCCAGGCGCACTGCCGCAAGGTCAGAATTCACCCCAGCAATGCGCCTATGGCCTCTATGCCGAGCAACTGAGTGGATCTCCATTTACCGCGCCACGGTCTACCAATGAGCGGTCCTGGCTCTATCGCATGCGCCCGTCAGTTCGCCATAATGGCCGGTTCACACGGATAGAAGTGCCGCTCTGGCGGACTGCACCGGATGGCGATATTCACGATCTGCCTCTCGGCCAGTATCGGTGGAACCCCATGCCAATGCCTGCCGCCGGCATCGATTTCATTGACGGCATGCGTACCATGACCAGCACTGGCGATGCCCGCCAGCATGTTGGCATGGCCACAGCCATCTATACCGCCTCCGCCAGCATGAGCGATCGGGTGTTGATCAATGCCGACGCCGAAATGATGATTGTGCCTCAGTCTGGTCGTATCGAAATTTTCACCGAAATGGGCCGGATGCATGTCGCCCCCGGCCATATTGCAGTGGTGCCTCGCGGTATGATGATGAAAATCCTGCTTCTCGACGATCAGGCGCGCGGCTATGTCTGCGAGAATTATGGCGCAAAATTCACCCTCCCCGACCGCGGACCGATTGGCGCGAACTGCCTCGCCAACCCGCGTGATTTCAAGACACCGGTTGCTGCTTTTGAAGATGTTGATGCGCCACATCAGCTGGTGATCAAATGGTGTGGTGGGTTTCATACAACGCAACTGGGCCACTCTCCACTCGACGTTGTGGCATGGCATGGCAACTACACACCCTATTGTTATGACCTGTCGACATTCTCGCCAGTTGGCGCAATTGCCTTTGATCATCCAGACCCTTCGATCTTCACAGTATTGACCGCCCCGTCTGAGACCGCTGGCACCGCAAATATCGATTTTGTGATTTTTCCGCCGCGCTGGGCTGTCGCCGAAAACACATTCAGGCCGCCCTGGTATCACCGCAACATCATGTCTGAATTCATGGGGCTGATCACCGGTCAATATGATGCCAAGGAAGAAGGGTTTGTTCCGGGCGGGGCCAGCCTGCACAATATGATGCTGCCACATGGGCCAGATGTTGATGCCTTTGAAAAGGCCTCAACGGCAGAACTGAAGCCAGTAAAGCTTGAAAACACCATGGCGTTCATGTTCGAGTCGCGCTTCCCGCAGCAGGTGAGTAAATTTGCCGCTGAGACGGAGCAGCTTCAGGATGACTATATCGAGTGCTGGAGCGGCCTTGCCAAACGTTTCGACGGGACACCAGACCCGAAATAGAGGCGCGAAAGCGCCCCCACCAGAGTATGACTATGAGGACAGGCCATGAAACTGGCAACATTGAATGACGGCACCCGCGACGGCCAGCTGATCGTCGTTTCCCGCGACCTGACTCGCTACTGCTCAGCTGGCGACATCGCGCCGACCCTGCAGGCCGCGCTGGATGCGTGGAACAGCGTTGCCCCGCATCTTGCAGAGCTGGCGGCCGCGCTAGAAAGCGGCACCGCAGATAGCCAGCCATTTGACCAGGAGGCCGTGCATTCGCCCCTTCCCCGCGCCTACCAGTGGGCCGACGGATCAGCCTATGTGAACCATGTTGCTCTGGTGCGCCAGGCGCGCGGCGCAGAAGTGCCCGACAGTTTCTGGACAGACCCGCTGATGTATCAGGGTGGATCGGATGATTTTACCCCTCCGCGTGCCCCCATTCAGATCCCCGATGACAGCTGGGGCATCGACATGGAAGCCGAGGTTGCGGTGATCACGGACGATGTCCCCATGGGCGTCAGTGAGGAAGCGGCAGCCGCGCATATCAAGCTGGTGATGCTGGTCAATGATGTGTCGTTGCGCAATCTTATTCCGGGGGAGCTTGCCAAAGGATTTGGCTTCTTTCAGTCGAAACCTGCGACAACCTTCTCGCCTGTTGCAGTGACACCAGATGAACTTGGTGAGGCCTGGCGCGGGTCAGTGTTGCACCGGGTGATGCAGGTTGACCTCAACGGTGCTCCACTTGGGCGCGCCGAAGCCGGTATCGACGCCACCTTCAGTCTTGCCAAACTGGTGTCGCACGCCGCCAGGTCTCGCAACCTGAGCGCCGGTGCCATCATTGGATCGGGGACCATTTCCAACCGCGATGCAGATGGTGGCCCAGGCCGCCCTGTCGCAGAT
>WTJS01000085.1 GCA_011524735.1 Alphaproteobacteria bacterium | reverse complement strand
TTCACGCCCCGCCTTGGGCTACCAAGGTGACAGCAATGAAATGGGTCTTGAGGCCAATGAAGAAATTGAAGTGACCTGCGCGCAGCTTTGCGCAGAGATCGTCGACGCCCAGTTTGTGGAAATACGGGTGCCATCTGGTGCCATTGCCAATCTCTATGGCTTCATGGCTGTCTGCAGCCCCGGCGATACCATCATTGTCCCGCCAGCTTCAATCGGCGGACATGTCACCCATCATGGAGCTGGATGCGCCGGGCTATATGGGCTCAACATCATCGAAGCGCCTGTTAATGGGGACGGTTATACCGTCGATATTGATGCGTTACGGTCGCTGGCACGCGCCGAACAGCCAAAACTCATCACCATTGGGGGCAGCCTGAATCTGTTTGAACATCCTGTCGCCGAGATCAGAGCCATAGCCGATGAGGTGGGCGCCAAAGTGATGTTCGATGCAGCGCATCAATGTGGGTTGATTGCCGGCAAAGCCTGGAAAAATCCACTTCATGAAGGTGCACATTTTATGACAATGAGCACCTATAAGAGCCTTGGCGGGCCGGCAGGTGGCCTGATTGTGTCAAATGACGCCGAGATTGCGGAACGGCTTGATGCCATCGCCTTTCCAGGACTGACAGCCAATTTTGATGCGGCAAAATCGGCTGCGCTGGCTGTCACCATGCTGGATTGGCGGGACTTTGGCGAAGCCTATACACAGGAAATGATCGCCCTTGCCACATCGCTGGCTGGTGAACTTGCCAAGCTTGGTGTGCCCGTTTTTGCAAATGATCAGGGCGGTACGCAGTCACATCAGTTCGCGATCGAGGCAGAACGGTATAGAGGCGGTCAGGCCGCGTCCAAGCGGCTTCGTCAGAATGGCTTTCTGGCCTGTGGCATTGGGCTTCCTCTGAAGGGCGTTGACGGCGACATGAATGGATTGCGCATCGGCACACCTGAACTGGTTCGCTGGGGCATGGTGTCGTCAGATGCGGAACGGCTGGCAAGCCTCATCGCACAGGCTCTCGACAACGAAGCTGTTCTCTCAGAAGTTTCCGCCTGGCGTCAGACGTTCGACAAGATCCATTTCATCCATTGAGACAGAGCTACCGCTCCATCATCTCAAGCCACCATTCATCGAAAAGAGGCGGAGCATCCATTGAAATGGGCTGGCCCAACCGTGGGGTGATCAGCTTGATTCCGCGTTCCCGCGACAGTCTTGTGGCTTCTCGCGGCGGGTCATACCAGTTATGCACCGCCAGGTTGAACATCCCCCAGCCCACGGGGACAAGATGGTCACCACGGAGATCTTCAAACGCCTGCACCCCTTCTTCAGGAAGATTGTGAACGGCCTGCCAGCCCTTGTCATACTGACCATAATCCATGAAGACCAGGTCGAACGGGCCTAGCGCATTTCCAATGGCCTTATAATGCGTGTCATATCCAGAATCGCCGCTGAAATAGACCGATTTGCCAGCGGCTTTCAGAACCCAGGATGCCCACAGCGTTGTGTTTCCGTTCAAGATCCCGCGACCAGAAAAATGCTGTGCTGGTGTAGCGATATAGAGAAGCCCGTCCTTGACCGCCTGTTCCCACCAGTCCAGTTCGGTGATGCGGCTGTCTTCAATTCCCCAATAGCGCAGATGCACCCCGACCCCAATCGGCACAACAAAATCGACATCCTTGCCAACAAAGAACTTGATCGTATCCATATCAAGATGGTCGTAATGGTCGTGAGAAATCAGGATGTGATCGATTGGCGGCAGGTCTTCAAGCGACATCGCCGGGGGCTGAAACCGCTTCGCAGCCACCGGCACGGGCGAGGCAAACTCGGAAAAGACCGGGTCAATCAGGATGGTTTTTCCGTCGATCGACATTAGAACCGTCCAGTGACCAAGCCAGATGAACTGAAGATCACCCCCGGTTTCGGCGAAGACCGATGAAGGTGAGCTGCGTCCTTCGGGAAGCGGCCCATCCGGCTCGCCCTGATTGGAGTTGAACAGAAAATTGGGTTCATCCCGCCCAAGAGGATCGGCCCAGAAATTCTGCCAGACGGTCATGGTATCCAGAATATCCGGGCGGCGGTTCACAAAGATATCCTTGTCAGGATCATATTGTGGCGACAGCGCCAGTTCGGCCTGATAGTCGCCCCGAGGCGTTGCTCCAAACTGGTCACAGCTGGCAAGGCCCATGCCGGATGCAACCAGCAACAGGACAAGTGACAGGATCACCGGACGGCGGAACAGGCTCTTCTTCGTCTTTTTCACAGCACCCTAACCCTCACAATGACTGTACGGTCCCAGCGCCAGCCCGCCAGGATGACACGCTGCTCCACCATTCTGCCTGCAGGTGATAGTGGGAGATGTGGTTCATTTCAAATGGGAAGGCCGGTTTCAGAGCTGTCTTTCAAACTCATCAATTTGCGCCTTTACAGCGGCTCTGACCCTGTCTGAGGCAAAGCTGGCATCAAGGGCATTGCGGGTCAATTCCAGCATTCTATGATCAGACCATCCGAAGGTATCACTGACCAGCTGATATTCACTGCTCAGCGATACTTCG
>WTJS01000187.1:1053-2550 GCA_011524735.1 Alphaproteobacteria bacterium | reverse complement strand
ATCACCCTGAATGTCAGCTCCCATCCGCACCAATTCTGGAACATGCATGACCCGGTTCTCAAACACCGTTTCTGAAATGCGGGCAGATCCATCAGCAAGACACATCATCGCCATGAATTGAGCCTGAAGATCGGTTGGAAAGCCTGGAAACGGGTCTGTGCTGATGTCAACGGACCGAATCTTTCCATTGGCCCTGACCCTGACCCCACCATTCTCGCTGGCGACACTGACGCCCGTTTCTGTCATCACCTCAATCAGCGCATCGAGATGCCGTGGCACCATTCTATGCAGCAGGATATCACCACCTGTGATGGCCGCCGCAATCGCGTAAGTGCCGGCCTCAATTCGGTCCGGCATCACGTCATGAGTCGCATCACCAAGACGATCGACACCCTCAATCAGTATGGTGTCAGTCCCATGGCCAGATATTCTGGCGCCCATCGCAATCAGGCATTCTGCCAGATCACTGATTTCCGGCTCACGCGCCGCATTGACGATTTCAGACTGGCCTTTGGCAAGCGTCGCCGCGATCAGCGCGTTCTCCGTTGCACCAACTGACACGGACGGGAAGACCACTCGTGCACCTGTCAAACCCTGCGGGGCGCGGGCCTGAATATACCCGTCAGCAAGTTCAACCATCGCCCCGAACTGCTGCATAGCCCGAATGTGCAGGTCCACTGGTCGCGTACCGATCGCGCAACCTCCAGGAAGCGACACGCGTGCCTCGCCATAACGGGCCAGCAAAGGTCCAAGCACAAGGATCGAGGCCCGCATCTTGCGCACCAGATCATAGGGTGCATCAAAATTTGTGGCGGGACCCTTCATCGTCACGGTCTCGCCATCCCGAACAACATCCATGCCATGATTGCGCAGAAGCACTTCCATCGACAAGGTGTCGACCAGGTTGGGAACATTGGTCAGTCGAAGCGTGCCATCCGTTACCAGCCCAGCCGCAATCAATGGCAGCGCCGCATTCTTGGCACCACTGATGGTGATCTCCCCATGAAGCGGGATACCGCCATCAATCCTGAGCTTATCCATCCCGATTTCCCCCTTCAGGTGTCGATGCGGACGATGTTGGTGTCTGCCCCGAACTGGCCGTCATTTCATTGTCTTTTGTGGATGGGGTCGTGCCGTCAGCCTTGCGGGCCCGCGACTGCGCCTTGCGGCGATGTAAATTGGCCCGCAGCGCCTGTGCCAGCCTGTCCTGACGTTCCTGATTGGCCTTGGTCATTGCCCGTATAATCCCAACCCTGTGATTTCGCCCCTATATTGCCGAATCGCCGCCTCACCACAACCACATTGTCATGACAGATCTTCATCGCGCATGTCACAATGGCCTGTCATTAAGGACATATTGTGGCAGAAGTTACCGGTAAGTAGAGTTTCGACTGGCATAGCGGGGAGCATAACCCATGACAGCTAATAATAACTCGCCTGACAATAAACCAGCTGGCGGCACCCCGGCCCTGAAACGACTGTTTCTGCCTGGTCTTC
>WTJS01000187.1:0-1043 GCA_011524735.1 Alphaproteobacteria bacterium | reverse complement strand
GGTCTTCTGGTTGCAGGCCTGGTGATTTTCTTTGCGCTTGGTGGCCATGAAACGCTGAGCTGGGACTCCATCGCCCGAAATTACGCAGCTCTGAAGTCTCATGCAGACAGCAACCTTCTGATCGCAGCGCTGGCATTTCTGGTTCTGTACGCGCTTGCCGTATCTTTCTCACTTCCCATCGCTCTTCCCCTGACCCTGACCGGAGGCGCCATCTTTGGCTGGCTCGCCATTCTGCTGGTGGTCACCGGCGCTACCTTGGGTGCCGGCGTTGTCTTCATCGCGGCCCGCACTGTCTTTGCCGACATGGCCAGACGCCGGGCCGGCCCGTTCATAGCCAGACTTGAAGACGGCTTTACGCGCAACGCCTTCTCTTATCTTTTAGCGCTTCGCCTGATCCCGGCGGCACCCTTCTGGGTGGTCAATATCGTACCAGCGCTGACACGCATGACATTGACATCCTTCATGATGGCAACCTTCATTGGCATTCTGCCCGGGTCAGCCGTCTTCGTATCTGTCGGGCGCGGTTTTGATCATATTCTGGCGGCTGGACGCACGCCTGATCTGGAAATATTGGGATCCCCCGCCATTCTGGGCCCGCTTGTGGCCCTTGGCCTGCTGTCGCTGCTCCCTGTCCTGTGGCGTCGCATAACATCGCGAGATAGCAAGGCACAGAACCGTGACGGAGAGACCGGATGAACCGCATTGATACTGACATCTGCGTTATTGGTGGCGGGTCCGGTGGGCTGAGCGTCGCGGCCGGCGCGGCCCAGATGGGCGCACGGGTTGTGCTGTTTGAAGCAGACCGCATGGGCGGGGACTGCCTGAACAGCGGATGCGTGCCATCCAAGGCCTTGCTCCACGTGGCCAAGGTCGCGCAGACCATCCGCACCGCTGACCGCTTCGGCCTCACCGCGCATGCGCCCGAAATCGACTTCCCCAAAGTCATGGCGCACGTGCAAGCGGCCATCGCCCGCATCGCGCCGCACGACAGTCAGGAACGCTTTGAGGGGCTGGGCGTGGAGGTGATCCGTGCCGAAGCGCGC
>WTJS01000276.1 GCA_011524735.1 Alphaproteobacteria bacterium | reverse complement strand
GCTATTTCGACTATTTTGCGCGGTTGATTGATGGGGTTGGCCATCCTGACCTGAAAATCTACCTCTACCATATCCCGCAGGTGTCGGGTGTGGGCCTGTCCATTGATCTTGTGACACGGCTTCGCGCGGCCTATCCGGATGTCATTGTCGGCATCAAGGATAGTTCTGGCGACTGGGATAATACCCGCCGTCTGCTGGCGATTGACGGTCTGATTGTCTATCCGGGGGCGGAACTGCCGGTCATTGACGCGATCCGGCTTGGTGCGCCGGGCTGCATCTCCGCCACCGCCAATCTGAACAGCCGCGACATCGCGCATGTGATTGATCTGTGCCATGCAGGCCGCTGGGATGAAGCGGAAGCCGCGCATAAGCCTGTTCGTGAAGTCAGGATGCTGTTTCAGGATTATGCCCCGATCCCGGCGCAAAAGGCGCTGCTGGCCCGGCGCACCGGGGATGCGCGCTGGAACAATCTGCGCCCGCCTTTCCGCCCGATGGCAGATGACCGCCGCGACGCGCTTGCCACCAGCCTTGAGCCTTATGGCATGCGGTTCTAGTCGGCGATCTTAACGCCCCAAATCGGAAATCAGATCCGAAATCAGACCCGAAACTGTTCGGTGATGGCGCGTTCGGCCAGCGAATAGCCTGGATCATACAGAAGCCGCAGGGTGATATCATGCGCCTGCGCAATCTCCACTTTCGCGGCATGCCGGTATTCGGTGCTGTCGGCGCTGGCGCTCACCGGCCGGAAATCAGGTTCCAGAACGCTGAGACAGACCGTTGCCGTTTCGCCCAGAAGCGCGCCGCGCCACCGGCGGGGGCGGAAGGGTGAAATCGGGGTCAGCGCCAGAAGTCCGGCCCCAAGCGGTACGACGGGACCATGCGCCGACAGATTATAGGCTGTCGATCCCACCGGCGTGGCCAGCAAAATGCCGTCACAGACCAGCTCTTCGACCTGATGCTTGCCATCCACCTCAACCCGGATATGCGCCGCATTATGGGTCTGGCGCAGCAGCGACACCTCATTGATGGCCAGCGCCGTATGGGTGCTGCCATCTGCGCCGGTCACGGTCATCCGCAGCGGATGGATGGGGGCGCTTTCCGCACCGGCAATACGTTCTGGCAGCTCGTCCGAGGCGAAATGGTTCATCAGAAAGCCAAGTCGGCCGCAATTCAGACCAAATACCGGCAGATTCCGGTCCAGCGTTTCATGCAGCACATGCAGCATATGGCCGTCACCGCCAAGGGCGACGATACAGTCGGCCGTATCGATGTCCTGCTGGCCATAGCGCGCCACCAGCCGGTCCAGCCGGTCCTGCGCCACATCATGCGTCGATGCTGAGAAGTGAATCTTCATAGGGGTTGAATCTTCATCGGAAAATATAGACTGGCGCCACGATACCCAATCAGCCAGGGAAAAGCAAAATTGCCAACGCACCCCCCGACGCTCCCGCCACTGAGACCTTTTGCGCCGGGCAAAAGGCTTGCCACTATGGGGCTGTTTCCGTCATTTTACACCCATGAGCAAGATATCAACGTCCCAAGATGATGCAGGCCAGGATGTTCAGGGCATGATCATCGCGCCTGATCCCGATGCCCCCGGCCTGTCGCAGCCGGTGACCGGCGTTGACGAAACCGGTGCACCGGTAACCCTGCCTGTGGTCACGGAAAAGCCGCTGACGCTGTTTCTGAACCGCCAGGAGATTGTCACATCGATGACAATCGGTGACTGGCCGGCTGAACTGGCGGTTGGGTATTTTCTCAATCAGAACATGCTTCATGATGATGATGTCATCACCGGCATCGATCATGATGATGATCTGGGGGTGGTCATTGTCCGCACCGAGCGTGAAACCGATTTTGAAGCCAAGATGAAACGCAAGATCCGCACCAGCGGCTGTGCCGAAGGCACCGCCTATGGCGATATGATGGAGCGGTTTGATTCCATCCGGCTGAACCCCGACATGCGGCTTCACGCCTCGCATCTGATCCCGATCAGCAAATCCATCAACACCACGCCAAGCCTGTATCTCAGCGCCGGTGCCATCCATGGCTGTGTGCTTTGTTCCGCCGATCGTCCGCTTGTCTATATGGAAGATATCGGACGCCATAATGCTGTGGACAAGATTGCCGGCTGGATGTTCCTGAATGATGTCGCGCCTGACGACAAGATGTTCTACACCACCGGGCGGCTCACTACCGAAATGGTGATCAAGACCGTACAGATGCGCATTCCGGTGCTGGTTTCGCGCTCTGGCTTCACCAACGAGGCGGTGGCCCTGGCGCGCCAGGCCGGCCTGACCCTGATTGGCCGCGCCAAGGGCAAGCGGTTCATTGCGCTGAGCGGGGAAGACAGGATCGTCTTTGACGGCGATGCGACGGCTGATGAATTTATCGACACCCCATCGCCGCAGCGGGGAGCTGCCCGATGACTCCAGCTGGGTCCAACGCCGTCACACCGCTCTATCTGCTGCTGGCCGGGGGCAAGTCCCGCCGCATGGGGGGCGGTGACAAGAACATGATCGACCTTGGTGGTCGGCCCATGCTGGCCCATGTCATGGCGCGTGCCGTGCCGGACGGGGCCAAGGTGCTGATCAATGCCAATGGCGATCCCGACCGGTTTGCCAGCTTTGGACTGCCGGTTCTGGCGGATGTCATTGACGGCTTTGCCGGGCCACTGGCCGGGGTGCTGACCGGTCTTGAATATGCCGCGGCTACGATGCCGGACGTGACCCATCTGATCAGCCTTGCCACTGATGCGCCGTTCCTGCCGGCCGATCTTGGGGGCCGCCTGATCACCGCTGTCGAAGGCGGGGCGGATATGGCACAGGCCGCGTCCAATGGACGGCGGCATCCGGTGTTCGCCATCTGGCCAGTTTCCATGGCGGGGGCGCTGCGACAGGCGCTTGTCGAAGACGGGCTGCGCAAGATCGATCATTTTACCGCGCGCTATGATTGTGCGGTGGTCGACTTCGCAGCAGAGGCGGACGGTGCGCCTGACCCCTTCACCAATCTCAACACGCCAGAGGATGTTGCGGCGGCCAAGGGTCTGTTTGGCTGAATTGATCTACGCACCCGATATCGAGCAAGCCCGATATCGAGCACGACTGGCTATTGTGAGCAAGACTGGCCTTCGGGCCAAAACTTCGCTAGAAAACGCCCCAGACAGTGCCCCAGAAAGGCCTATGGCGAAAGGCGGTTGCGATGAACAAGACTTCAGACTCCAGCGGCGCGATTGGCACGGCGCGGGCGCTTTTTGACGCCTATACAGGTGCGATTGGCCGACTGGACGCCGCTTTGGGTCCGGATTTTACCGCTGCCATTGACATGATTCTTGGCACCGCCGGCCATGTTGTGGTCTGCGGCATGGGCAAATCCGGTCTGATTGGCCGCAAGATTGCCGCAACCCTGGCCTCTACGGGCACGCCATCGCTGTTTCTGCATCCTGCCGAAGCCATTCATGGTGATCTTGGCATGGTGCGGGCTGGCGATGTTGTCATCCTGATCTCCAACTCCGGCGAAACCGAAGAAATTGTCCGGCTTCTTCCCGCCCTGCAGCGGTTGGATGCCCAGATCATCGCACTGACAGCTGTCGGGACCAGCAGCATGGCCCGCGCCGCCCGTATCGTCCTTGATATCTCAGTGGATCGTGAAGCCTGCCCGTTGAATCTGGCGCCAACCACATCATCGCTGAACACGCTTGTCATCGGGGATGCGATTGCTGTCGCGCTGATGGAGGCACGCGGGTTTGAGGCCGCCGATTTTGCCATGACCCACCCTGGCGGGTCGCTTGGCCGCCGCCTGCTGACCCGGGTGCGGGACGCCATGCGAAGCGATGAACTGCCCTTTGTATCGCCTGAGGCGTCCATGCAGGATGTGATCCTGAAGATGACCGAAGGGCGGCTTGGCATGGCCCTTGTTGGCAGTGCTGACCATCTGGTGGGGATCATCACCGATGGTGATCTGCGCCGCCTTCTTGTTCAGGGTGCGGATCTGTCCGTCACCATGGCTGGCCAGGTTGCCAGTGCCAGCCCCCTGACCATTGATGGTGATCAGCTGATGGCTGATGCCGAGGCCAGAATGCAGGAATCCAAGGTCCAGTGCCTTGTCGTGACCGATGCGGATGGCCATGTCGAAGGCGTTGTCCAGATTTTTGAATAGAGCCTTTGTGGCCAGGCACAGATGAAACTAAACGATTTTGATTATGAGCTGCCACCGGAGTGCATTGCGGTGGAACCGGCAAGGCCGCGTGATGCGGCACGCCTTCTTGATCTCAGTGGCGATGCTATGGCGGACCGCCATATCCGCGACCTGCCGACCCTGTTGCGGGCTGGCGATCTGCTGGTGGTCAACAACACGCGGGTGATACCGGCACGGCTGTCTGGGCGCCGCGGTGAGGCCGGGATCAGTGTTACCCTGCATAAGCATGAAACCGGGGCCGAGTGGTTGGTCTTTGCCAAACCGGCGAAGAAATGCCGGCCCGACGATGTCATCCTGTTTGGGGATGGTTTCGCCGCTCTGGTGATCGGGCGCGGCGAGGGCGGCGAGGTGCGAATCCGTTTCATTGACCCGCAGACCGGCAGCGATCTTGATGCCGCCCGGATTGAAGCGGGATTGGCCCGCTTTGGCAGCATGCCGCTGCCGCCCTATATCCGCCGCCCCGATGGCAGCACGGCCGCTGATGCCGAGGATTATCAGACCATGTTTGCCGCAGAAAGCGGCGCCGTGGCTGCGCCAACGGCGGGGCTGCATTTCACGCCTGATCTGATGCAGGCGCTGGCGGCCACCGGGGTTGGTGTTGCTGAAGTCACTCTGCATGTCGGGGCGGGCACGTTCCTGCCGGTTACGGTGGAAGATATTGCCGATCATCGCATGCATTCCGAATGGGGGCAGATTTCGCCGGCAACGGCCGAGGCCATCACCGCCACCAAGGCTGCCGGCGGCCGGGTGATTGCCGTGGGAACCACCAGCCTTCGTATTCTGGAAGCGTGCCACGCCGATTTGGGTCGCATTGATGCCTATAATGCGGAAACCGATATTTTCATTACGCCTGGATTTGAATTTGGCGCCGTCGACATGCTGCTGACCAATTTTCATCTTCCCAAATCGACTTTGTTGATGCTGGTCAGCGCCTTTGCCGGGATGCAGCCGATCCGTGACGCCTATCGCCATGCGCTTGACGACGGCTATCGTTTCTTCTCCTATGGCGATGCCTGCCTGCTCAGCCGGGCCCCCATAACCTCATGACCTCATGACCGGATAATGCGGATAACAGCATGACACAGGAATTTGGATTTACCCTGAAAACCACTGATGGTGCGGCCCGGCGCGGTGTTGTGCGTACCGCATGGGGTGAGGTGGAAACACCTGTCTTCATGCCTGTTGGTACCGCTGCCACGGTCAAGGGCATGATGCCTGAATCGGTGCGCTCGACCGGGGCCAGCATCATTCTGGCCAATACCTATCATCTGATGCTGCGGCCAGGCCCGGACCGGGTTGAACATCTTGGCGGCGTACGCAACATGATGGGGTGGGATGGCCCGCTGCTGACCGACTCCGGCGGGTTTCAGGTGATGTCACTTGGCCCGCTTCGCAAGCTTGATGAAGATGGGGTGACCTTCAAATCGCATCTGGACGGATCAAAACACCGGCTTACTCCGGAACGCTCGACTGAAATTCAGCATAAGCTGGATGCCACCATCACCATGGCGTTTGACGAATGCACGCCGTTTCCGGCAACCGAGGCCGAAGCCGCAGATTCGATGCGCCTGTCCATGCGCTGGGCAAAACGGTCGCGTGATGCCTTCAAGGCCCGCACCGGATATGGCCAGTTTGGCATTGTGCAGGGATCCGTCTTCCGCGATCTGCGGGAAGAATCCGTTGCCGCGCTGGAAGAGATTGATTTTGAAGGCTATGCCATTGGCGGTCTTGCCGTGGGGGAAGGGCAGGAGGCGATGTTTGACACGTTGGACTTCACCACGCCGATGATGCGCCCTGACCGGCCGCGCTATCTGATGGGGGTTGGCAAACCGGCCGATCTTGTTGGGGGCGTAGCACGCGGCGTGGATATGTTTGACTGCGTGATGCCAACCCGCTCTGGCCGCACCGGTCAGGGGTTCACCAGACGGGGGCCGGTGAATATCAAGAATGCCCGCCATGCCGATGATCCGCGGCCACTGGATGCCGAGTGCAGCTGTCCGGCCTGTTCACGCTTTTCGCGGGCCTATATGCACCATCTGTTCAAGGCTGAAGAAGTGCTGAGCCTGATGCTGCTAAGCTGGCACAACATTCAGTATTATCAGGACCTTATGGCTGGTATGCGCGCTGCCATTGAAGCGGGAACCTTCGCCCAGTTCGAAGCTGATTTTCATGCCGGGCAGGCGCTTGGCGATATTGAGCCGATAGGCTGATGGCAGGCGATCTGGCAAAGCTTCGCCGCTGGCTGGAAGAAGCTGCCAGCGCCGAGGGATTTGCCGGCCTGCATGTGACCCGCGCTGAACTGCCGGCCAGGGTCGCTACACATCTTGCCGGCTTTCTGGCTGAAGGGCGCCAGGGGGACATGGAATGGCTGGCTGAGACGGCGCCGCGCCGCGGCCAACCCACCGCCATGTGGCCAGAGGCACGGTCCGCCATTGTGCTGACCATGAATTACGGCCCTGATCATGACCCGATGGATAATCTGGCAGCACGCGGCCATGGCAATGTGTCTGTCTATGCGCGCGGTCGGGATTATCATGACGTCATCAAGGGGCGTCTGAAGCAGCTTGCCAGTCGGTTTGCCGCCCGCGCCGGGGCCGATGTAAAGGTGTTTGTCGATACCGCGCCGCTGATGGAAAAACCCCTTGCTGCGCAGGCGGGTGCCGGATGGCAGGGAAAACATACCAATCTGGTATCGCGCGACCATGGCTCCTGGCTGTTTCTGGGTACCATCCTGACCGATGCCGACCTGCCGCCGGATGCGTCGGAGGAGGATCACTGCGGCAGCTGCACCCGCTGTCTTGACATCTGTCCGACCAACGCCTTTCCGGCGCCCTATCAGCTGGATGCGCGACGCTGTATTTCCTATCTGACGATCGAACATAAGGGTCAGATACCAACCGAATTCCGGTCTGCCATAGGCAATCGCATTTTTGGCTGTGATGACTGTCTTGCTGTCTGTCCGTGGAATAAATATGCCGAACGCGCGGCAGAGGTGAAATTCCACGGGTCTGGCCAGATGCCGCCACTGGCAGATTTGCTACAGCTTGATGATGCCGGGTTTCGCCAGATGTTTGCAGGCAGTCCGGTGCGGCGTGCCGGTCATCACCGGTTTCTGCGCAATGTTCTGGTGGCGGCAGGCAACAGCGCCGAGGCTGCTCTTATACCGCTGATCGACCCGCATCTGCAGCATGACAGCCCGCTTGTAAGGGGCATGGCGGTCTGGGCGCTGCGCCAGCTTCTGGACGAAGAAGGTTACTTGGCCTTACGCTCCTCTCATGCCCTGAATGAGGTGGATGAATTGGTATTGGGAGAATGGGCAGCAGATATGTAAATTCTGGAGCCCACCAATGCCTCTGTCCCTGATTGCGCGTAATCTCATGACCACACAGCCTGACCTGACCCTCTACATCACTTACAAAAATTACTCATCCTGGTCGCTGCGGGCCTGGCTGCTGATGCGGGCGTTGGAAATCCCCTTTACCGAAAAGCTTCTGGAGATGACAGATGACGGGCATGTGCCCGGCATGGTTGGTATTTCCCCGACGGCTAAGGTGCCCTGTCTTGTCGATCATGGTATGGGCGGGCTGACGGTTTGGGAAACGGTGGCGATTGCCGAATATCTGGATGAGCTTCATCCCGATCTGGGTGTCTGGCCGGAACATGTGGCGGACCGTGCGACCGCAAGGGCGCTGGTGGCTGAAATGCATGGTGGCTTTTCGGCCCTGCGGGGAGAATGCCCGATGAATTTGCGCCGCGCGCCAGCGCCACTTGCTGTCAGTGATGATGTGCGCCGCGATGTGGCCCGTGCCGAAGCCATTTTCGATTCCTGCCTGACCAGCACAAAATCACAATCTGACGGGCTGTTCCTGATGGGGCAGTTTTCGGCCGTAGACGCCTTTTACGCGCCGCTGGCGACCCGGCTTGTCACCTATCAGCTGTCAGACCATCCGGCAGTTGCGGCCTTCATGGCGGCGCTGGAAAGCCTGCCAGCCTGGCAGGAATGGCATGCCGCGGCGATGCGGGAAATGGCGATCATCGCCGCCGATGAGGTTGACTGAGGGGCGTCTCAGATATGCGGCATAACAGGGTACAGCCATAAAAAACGGCGCCCGAAGGCGCCGCTTTTTCGTTTGATAAGCGCCGGGGTTATGTGCCCGGATATCCGCGCTCGCCATGCTCGGCAAGGTCAAGCCCGTCGACCTCAACCTGCTCGTCGACGCGAAGACCGCCAACGGCGCGGGCAATCATCAGGATGATCACACTGAACACCGCCGTCCAGACAATGGTGATCACGACCGACTGAAGCTGCACCATGAACTGTGCGCCGGCGGTGACGCCGTCAGCAAGGCCAAGGCCGTTGAAGGCCGGGGTGGCCAGGAAGGCCACAAGCAGCGATCCGATGATGCCGCCAACGCCGTGGACGGCGAAGACGTCAAGCGAATCATCGATCTTCAGCTTGCCGCGGATCAGGTCGACCGCATAGTAACAGCCAAAGCCGCCAGCAAGACCCAGGATCAGGCCGCCCGGCACGCCGATGAAGCCGGATGCCGGCGTCACGGTTGCCAGACCGGCGACCATGCCGGTGACAATGCCGACAAGCGAGGGGCGGCCAAAGCGCACCCATTCCATGCCCATCCACACCAGCGAGGCTGTTGCCGCGGCGATATGCGTCACCAGAAGTGCCATGCCGGCACCGCCATTCGCGCCAAGCGCTGAGCCGCCATTAAAGCCGAACCAGCCAACCCACAGCATCGCCGCGCCAATCATCGTCAGAATCGGGCTATGCGGGGGCTGCAGGCCTTCCGGGAAGTTGCGACGCTTGCCAACCATGACGGCGCAGACGATCGCAGCTGTACCAGCCGTGGCATGCACCACGATGCCGCCAGCAAAATCCATCACGCCCCAACCGGCCATGATGCCGCCGCCCCACACCCAGTGGGTGACCGGGGCATAGACAACCAGAAGCCACAGGGCTGAGAAGATCAGCACGGCCGAAAACTTCATCCGCTCTACATAGGCGCCAATGACCAGCGCCGGGGTGATCACCGCGAATGTCATCTGGAAGGCGGCAAACAGGGATTCCGGGATGGTGCCGAACAGGGTGTCAACGCCGACGCCGGACAGGAACATCTTGTCCAGATTGCCGAACCAGGCCCCGTCGCCGGAAAAGGCGAGCGAGTAGCCGGCCACCACCCACAGCACTGACATCAGACAGGCAATGGCGAAGTGATGCATCAGCACCGAAATCACGTTCTTGCCCTGCACAAGGCCGGCATAAAACAGCGCCAGACCCGGCAGGGTCATGAACAGAACAAGCGCGGTTGCGGCAAGGATCCAGGCGGTGTCGCCAGTATCAAGTCCATCAGATGCGAAAGCAGGCAGGGCGACCATGGCAAACAGGCCGGTCAGCGCCGCGATCCGCGAGGCAGAACGAAACAGCATTATAAAATCCTCCATTGGACGCGGATAGTGCCATCCCCCGACAGACTGGCCGCGTTGATTCCATTTCCGTTTGGGTGAGTGCCATTGGAGGGCCCTGGAAGGCAAGGGTAACACCCTATTTATGAGCAAAATATAGGCAGATCATGGAGTGTATGCTGAATATTTGCCCCAATTGCCTAAAATTAGTGCAGAATTGGGCATCGCTTCCCGTGGCGGCTGTCAGGCCGACTCCGGGCTGGTGGACAGGATAAAATCCATCTTTGATGTGTTGTCGATCACAAGTCTGGCGTTTGGCAGGTCATTGCCATCGACCTTGCTGGCAATCTCGGCGGCATCATGCCCCAAATCGCGCCAGCGTGCCTCCAGCCGTGATCGCAGCGTGGCGACAGGCACCTCCAGCATCACCCGCAGGTCAAACAGGGGGGACAGCGTCTGCCATGGCGCCTGATCCAGAAGCAGATAATTGCCTTCGACCAGAATGATCCTGTGGTCAGCCGTGATGACGCTGCCATCCGGCACCACCCGGTCATGCGTCCGGTCGAAGGTCGGTACGGCCATGGGCTTTGGTTTGGCCACGGGCTGGGGCAGGCAGGGGCCGTCGTTCCCGTCCCGAGGGCTGGCCCGAAGATTGGCCCGAAGGCGGGTCAGAAGGTGGGTCAGGGCGGTGACATCGAATGTGTCCGGCGCGCCCTTGCGGTGGCGCAGCCCCCGCGCCTCCAGCCAGTCATTGTCATGATGAAACCCGTCCATGGGCAGAATGGTGCTGGCGGGCCCAAGCCGGCGCTGCAGAATGGCCGCAATGGTGGATTTGCCACTCGCCGGCGGCCCGGCCAGCGCAATCACCAGACGCTGTCCCTTAAATATCTGTTCCGCCGGCTCATGTTCAGCCAGCTTATGGTCAGCCAGCTCATGTTCAGTAGGGCGCAACGCGGCAAGACGGCCAATCACCCCCACCAGATCATCAAGCGAACCGGTCTGGGGCTCGGATGAGGGGGGCATGGGCACATCACCTGATGGATGGAAAAACTGGAGCGGCTGACCAGACTCGAACTGGCCCTAAGAGCTTGGAAGGCTCTTGTG
>WTJS01000015.1 GCA_011524735.1 Alphaproteobacteria bacterium | reverse complement strand
CCGGATGGCTACGCCGCCGCTGTAGCAGAAGCTCGGTCCCAGCTCGCCGTTGACGGGTGCTGTGTGCTCTCCGGATTTATACAGTCATCAAAGCTGCAGGCTCTCGCCGAAGAGGCAGCGCAGGTAGCCCCTGCGGCGCACCGTTCCTTCAATCGCACAAATCCTTATTTCACAGAAGATAACAAAGAGTTATCACCAGAAGATCCACGGCGGCGCTTTTACGATCGTTCAAATGCGTTTGTGCCAGCTGATAATTTTGGTGAAGCAAGTGCATTGCGTGCCATTTATGAATTTGCTGGCTTTCAGACCTTTATCAAAGACACCCTGCAAGCAGATCATTTTTACAGATACGCAGATCCGCTAGCCGACGTCATTATCAATCTTGTGGAAGAGGGTGAGGGCTTTCCCTGGCATTTTGATACCAACAACTTCACCGTGACTCTGGCTATTGCCAATGGGGAATCTGGCGGTGTCTTTGAATATGCGCCGAACTTGCGAACGGCCGATGACGAGTGCTTTGATGATGTTAAGGACGTTCTGGATGAGCGTTCTGATCGGGTTAAGTCACTGCAACTTATTCCGGGTGATCTGCAGATTTTTAAGGGCCGCTATTCCCTTCATCGCGTGACTCCCGTCAGGGGGGCTAAAAAACGCTACGTTGGGATTTTTTCCTTCGTCGAGCATGAAGGCATGGTGGGAAGCGTGGAGCGCACGAGACAGCTATACGGCCGGGTCTTGCCCATTCATCATGAACGGGCGGGGCATCGTGCAGACCGACTGCAGGACTAATCCTGCAATTCGGCGTCAGTCGTGTTTCATTTAGCAACAAACCGACCCGAAATGGGAATTCGTTTCTTGCCAGCATTTGGGGTTCCATCGTAACCTTCCCACAACATCATGTGGCAACTTTGGTGAAGTCTTGTTTCACCGTTTCAGGCGGCCGGACCTTGAGCACTTATACAACGCATCCTTCAGTCCCGTATTCACTGCGAGTTCTCTTTTCTTTTCTGAAATCTCTCAAAGTGGGGGGTGCGCTGCTTCTGTTGGCTTTCGTGTCACCCGCTGTGGCAGATGATACTGCGTTTGATCAATGGATGCTTGATTTGCGCGCCGAGGCAAGAAGTGTTGGGATCTCCGAGGCCACCCTTGATGCAGCGCTGACCGGCGTGAAGCCAGCACCGAAGGTCGTGAAGCTTGACCGTAATCAGCCAGAGTTCAAGTTAACTTTTCAGGGATACAAAGACCGTATGGTCACACCCTGGCGCAAACAGACAGCGGCCAAGAAACTGATTGAACATGCCGAAATACTTGATGCTGTTGAACGCAAATATGGTGTTCAAAAACGATACATCGTTACCTTTTGGGGGATGGAGACAAACTTTGGCGGATATATGGGTAAATTCCATATTCCTCAGGCACTTGTGACGCTAGCTTACGATGGCAGAAGAAGTTCCTATTTCCGGAAAGAGTTACTAAACGCCTTACGCATAATCGAGGATGGTCACATCAAGGCGGAAGATATGATTGGGTCCTGGGCTGGTGCGATGGGACAGAGCCAGTTCATGCCCTCCAGCTTTTTGAATTATGCGGTCGATTGGGATGGCGATGGCCGTCGGGATATCTGGAGCACTGAAGCTGACGTGTTTGCGTCCGCGGCAAACTATCTGTCGAAGGCCGGTTGGCGTGATGACATCACCTGGGGTCGGCAAGTCAGCCTGCCTAAAGGATTCAGCCTGAAGGGGATGGACGCTTCGCAGCTTGAAAAGAAGAAAATGAGGCTCCCACTCCCGGCTTGGGCAGAGGCTGGCGTTATAAATCCGGATGGGTCGGCGTTGCCAACACGGCCACTAAAGGCGCGGCTTGTGCTTCCTGATGATGAAGATGGCCCGGCATATCTCGTCTATAGCAATTTCGAGTCTATTCTTCGGTGGAACAGGTCCGACTATTATGCTCTGGCCATTGGCCATCTTTCTGACACGTTGCGATAGGGGGACGCGTAACGATGGCAAGGTTTGGCAGGCAAACAATCAAGAAAACGCTATCCTTTGGGGTGGCGTTATTCTTTCTGTCTGGTTGTACGACAGCAGAGTTGGCCGTTGATCTCATAAAGAAATCTCAGAACAAAAAACGTGTAGAGGAAGCAACAGCTCAGATTGAAAGCGGTGCCATACAGGCGGCCCCACGCTATAAGATCGGGAATCCCTATGAAGTCGGTGGGGTTTGGTATTATCCCACGAGGGATCTGGCTTATGACGAGACGGGGATTGGGTCATGGTACGGTGATGAATTTGCTGGCCGGTTGACTGCCAATGGTGAGATTTTCGACCCTGAAAAGGTGACTGCAGCTCATAAAACGCTGCCAATGCCAAGTGTTGTTCGGGTTACCAATCTCGATAATGGCCGGTCACTTGTGGTTCGGATCAATGATCGCGGGCCCTTTGTGGCCGGGCGCATCATCGACCTGTCGCGGGAGTCCGCTCGCCTTCTTGGTTTTAAAGAAAAAGGGATTGCAAAGGTCAGGGTGAAGGTGCTGGCGGAGCAGAGTTTGCGTCTCGAAGACCTTGCAAAGCGGGGCTCTTTCCCGGAGGTGGA
>WTJS01000169.1 GCA_011524735.1 Alphaproteobacteria bacterium | reverse complement strand
TGCTGATGATGGTGCGCTGGTTCCCGTTGGGGATGGGCTTCTGGGCCGTGTTACGGATGCTTTGGGTCAACCAATTGACGGTGGCGGAGCCATTCGTTTGGATCACCGCTGGCCTCTCATGGGACGCGAAATCAATCCACTTTCTCGAAAGCCGGTCGACAAGCCGCTCGATGTTGGTGTGCGGGCAATCAACGCTCTTCTGACAGTTGGCCGTGGTCAGCGTATTGGCATTATTGCCGGCTCAGGTGTCGGTAAATCTGTCCTGCTTGGCATGATGAGCCGCTACACAACAGCTGATGTTGTTGTGGTCGGCATGATTGGTGAGCGAGGTCGTGAAGTTGGCGATTTCGTGAATAAGGTCTTTGTCGGTGATGCAAAGACGCGCACCACCATTGTAGCAGTTCCAGCTGACCGATCGCCGTTGCTGCGGATTCGTGGTGCCGAACGAGCGACGGCCATTGCCGAATTCTATCGTGATCAGGGCAAAGATGTCTTGTTGATCATGGATTCTCTGACACGCGTAGCGCACGCCCGCCGTGAGATCGGCCTTGCGCTTGGGGAGCAGCCAACTTCAAAGGGCTATCCACCCTCAGTCGTGTCGATGATTCCGCGCCTGATTGAACGCACCGGCAGCGGGGCAGCGGGGCAGGGCACCATCACCTCAATATATACGGTTCTGGCCGACGGTGACGATGCCAACGATCCAGTTGTGGACACTGCGCGAGCCATTCTTGACGGCCATATACTGTTGTCGCGCCAGCAGACTCAGATGGGAATCTACCCGGCCATAGACGTGCCAGCTTCGGTGAGCCGGGTTATGAATGACATTGTCGATGGCAAACAATCCGAAGCAGCGCGCAAGTTTCGGAAACTGGTCGCCCTCTATATGGAAAACAGAGATCTAATCCTGATGGGGGGGTATGCACCTGGACAGGATCCTGAACTGGACCTTGCGGTTAATCTCTGGCCACAGCTAATGGAAATCATCCGTCAACTTGAGGACGACAAGTCTGAGTTTGGTGCCAGCCGAAATGCACTTGTGTCGTTGATGGGTGTCTAGATAGATGGCAAATGGATCCAAAAAGGGCCGGAGTGTTTTCCATCGTTTGGCGCTGAAACAAAAGGTGGCGCTTGCAAAGAAGGCTCAAGCCGTGAAAACGCTGCAGGATGAACTTGATCGTACCACCACCGTCCGAGATCAGCTTGCGGACATGGCGGAAACCATGAATGTGCCTGTTGGTGAGACCACAATCAGGCATCTGCGTTCAGCGAGTTGGTATGGCAATCAGGTGCAGGAGCAACTGAAGACGATTTCCAACCGCGCCGAGTTTCTGACAGAAGAGGTTACTGCCCAGCGTCGCGATGCTGCAGCCACTCGCCATCAACATAGTCGGGCTGTGGAAAAGAGCATTGACTTTGATCGCGCTGAACAGCAGCGCATTGAAGACAGGGCAGAAGCTGCCATGCCGCCGCGGCGTCCGTTGCCTGCCTGACCAAGTACCCTCCGTTCTGGAGGCCGCCAATTGGCATTAATCTTGCAGCTTTCAGGGTTGAATTAGGTTTGTCGCTGCGCTCTGGGTCCTGCCGCTCAGAACTGCATCGTAGCGAAGCTGCTGGATCGGTTGGAAAATATGGGCAATTTCGAAGCAATAAAACAAAGCGGGATGGCAACCGGCCATACTCTGGATGCCTCTGCGCCTACAAGTGGGGATGCTGAGGCTCTGGCCCTGTTTGCAAGTCTGTTTGATCTTGTACGCCCCGATCTTGAACGCCCCGATCAAGCCAATTCGAAACATGCGTTAGACGTTGCCGATGAGGCAGCTACCAGTCTGACGCCAACAGCAGAATTCATGGCGAGCCCGGCTGCGATCAATCCATCGGATGCCGCTGCTCATGTCGACTTCAATGGTGGTGATCCTCGCCTTTCAGATGAAGAGGTCATGGCCTTTCTCACTGACGCGCCTCAAGAAAGTGGCGATCGGTTGACAAGGTTACTGATGGTGGCCTCTCAGATTGTTGGCGAAAATGTTCCGATGACATTGGAAGTTGTTGATGTTGCCACTGATCCTGGAATGCCAGATCAGGGTGAGCTGGCCACCGCCTTGCTTGTTGATGGTGGGAGGGAAGCTTCTGAACGAGTCTTAAGTGCCGCAGACGTTATTTCCCAGGCGCTGGCACTGATGCAGCATAGACAATCTGCTTCAGATGTTGCTGCTGGTCTGTCGGTAGGCCAGCCTGTGCATCGCGTGCCATCTGGACGTAACGCGGTTCTACATGCGCCATCATCTAACTTCGTAGGCCCTATGCCGATGGTGCAGTTAACGCCAATCACTGTGGCAACGGTTGGGCCAATGCCACTGGCAAGCTACGCGCCGACTCATTCTAGTTTCATAGGTCCGATGCCAATGGTGCCAAATGCCGAGGCTTTGAATGGGATGCCGCAGGTGGCCGCGGGAATGCCCTCAACTTCTGATGGTTCAGTCCTGTCTCCGGACGGCTTGCCTGTGAAGAAGCGTGACGTCTTGTCTGTTGCCACCAATCGATCCGGTCAGGCAGATGCTGAAATCGTCTCTACGACTTTAAAAGACAGCTTTGAAGGACGCCCAGCTCAGGCTGGTGCAAATGAGACAAGCAGAAATTTTCTTCAGGGTGCTGGTCGTACTCCTGACATGCCCGGTGAGGCGCTTCGCGTCTCTGGTGCCGCTCTTGAGCCACCAGCCGCGGCATCTGGTGGTAATTCTTCGCATAATCAGGGTGCCGCTGTTGGTCAGTCTGTGGGCATGAACAATGCCCAACAGAGTGGTCAGAATGGTTCACAATCCGGCTCACAGGGTTTTTCCAGCCAAACGAGCTTAGACGCCGGAGGTGACGCGTCAAACCGGGTCTTATCCCATCGCCTGAATATGAGCCAGTCGGGTTGGCCAGAAACAATGGTACGGAGGCTAGAGTCTGACCTACGGTCGGGTGTTCAGACCATTCGCATTATCCTTGAGCCACGCCATCTTGGCCGCCTGAACGTTGAGCTTGGTCTGCGGAATGGCCGCGCGGCAATCCGTGTTGCAGCAGAAACAGTCGAAGCGGCGCATCGGTTGGGGCAGGCTCGAGGTCAGCTGAATGCAATGCTGGAAACATCTGGTCTGCGACTTGCCAGCTTCCAGACGGCTGTCGATCTGACCGGTGGTGGGCCGTCTAGCGATATGGGCTCTGGGCGTGACGGGCAGACTTCGGCGGATCAGAATGGCAAAAGCGGTAGCGGTGAGCAGAGCTTTGCTCATAATATGGATCAGAAAGTCTCAGATGAGCAGCTAGCCGACACCCAGTTGCGTAGTGGCGAAACCGCTGTTTTGAGTATTTTGGCATAAACAATGCATTAGAACCGCACCCGATTTTGGTTTCTGCTCTTTCAGGAGCTGAATACGGTCTTGCGAAGCACAGAATGAACCACCTGCGCAGAGTGATTTGAAAGAGGATGTAAGTCATGGCTGAAAATGATGCAGAACAGAATGCAGGTGGCGGCCTGATCAAGAAGCTGCTGATTTTTGGAGGCGGTGGGCTGCTGATGATTGTGATCGGACTTGGTGCTGGTTACTTCATCTTTGGTTCGTCCCAGCCGGATCCGTCTGAACAAATCGAAGAGATTATTGAACGTAAGATGCAGGAACGTGAGGCTGCGGAAGCAGAGGCTGACAATGCCACTGCCATGGCGAAACAGACCAAAGACACGCCGGCTGATGAAGTGTTCGAGACCATCTACCACGAGTTTCCTGGCACCTTTACGACCAATCTGAATGGGTCTCGCAAGATGCTGCAGGTTGGCGTTGGGCTATCGACACAATATGACGATACCGTCATGATGAATGTGGAGTCACACCAGTTGGCCCTTCGCTCGGTCATCCTTGGCGCAATCAGCGACTTCTCAGAAGATGATGTGAAGGGTGCTGAAGGGCGCTTGCGGCTGGCAAATGCGCTCCGAGACGTTATCAATACCAAGCTCGAGGCACTGGAGAATTTTGGTGGCATCGAGGAAGTTCATTTCACATCCTTTGTCTTGCAGTAAGCAGGGCAAGGAACGTAGCGACTGAGGTATTAAGGTGGCATCGACGCGCAAACTCAGCAGTGATGAAGTCAACGCTCTGATCGAAGGTCTCGGTAGCGAGTCCGGTGCGCCTTCGGCTATCATGGATGGTGAAGATGTTCGTCCGTTCCAGTTTGGCTCTGACGACCTGTCACTTCTTGGTGACTATCACGCGCTGCGGATCATCAACGAACGTTTTGCGCGTCTTGCTCGCTCGGTCTTTCTGCCGATGCTGCGTATTCAGCCCCGTATTTCGTCTTTTCCGCCAGAGGTAAAAACATTCGACGAATACACGGCAGGCATCGAAAATTTCATGAGCCTCAATATCAGCCGTATTGAAGAACTCCGTGGCAATCTTCTGACTGTGCTGACACCAAGCTTTATTTCGGTACTGACCAACAGCTATTACGGCGGCAAGATAGCGGCCCTGCCGTCAAAGAAGACCGAATTTACAGCCACCGAAGAACGCATTATCGAATTGGTCACGGACGGTCTCAATGAGACTCTCCAGGTTGCCTGGCGCGATCTGATGCCCATAAATGTGTCTCATCAGAACAGAGAAATTAACCCGCAGTTTGCATCCTTCGTCGATGGGGCCGAGCTGGTTATCATCTGCTCATTCGTTGTACAGCTTCCTGATACAGACGCTGCCAGCTTCGATATTATTTACCCGCTGCAAACCCTGAAGCCGATTGCTGCTCAGTTGCGCTCGCGTCTGCAGGCGGACGTTTCAGAAGACGATCACACCTGGCGTGAGAAAATGGAACGTGCTGTTCTGAACATCCCCCTGAGCGTTGCTGCACGTCTGAGCAGTCCGACTGTATCCATGTACAAGCTGATCAATATGCAGGTTGGCGATACTTTCCCAATCGTCATTGGTGAAGGGGTGGAAATAAGCATTGAAACGGAAGACGCCTTTTTGGGCGATCTTGGAGAGGTTGGCGGCAATGCCGCAATCAACCTCAAATCACGCCTGCGCTAGGGCCGTATCTGTCGGCAAGACCAAGCCGGTGTGTGAGGAGAAAGGATAAACCCATGTCTGATGAAACCGAAGTGGCAGAAGCCACCATGGATCCTGCGGTTGCAGAGCGTGTGAGCGCAGAAAATATGCGCCTGCTTGAAAATATTGACGTTCAGCTGACGGTTGAGGTCGGCAAGGCGGAAATCAAAATCCGTGACCTTCTGCGCTTGAATGAAGGTTCGGTTATTGAACTCGACCGGCTAGCAGGTGACCCGCTGGATATCTTGGCCAACGGTACCATGATTGCCAAGGGCGAAGTCGTCATGGTGGGTGAGAGGTTTGGGATTCGTTTCACCGAGATTGTTGATCCTGCTGCCCGCATGGAGTCCATCTAACTGAGACCAAATCCGATGTCAGCTTTTTGACAGACGTTAGGGTTGCGAGAGTGGTTTTGTCAGCTTTTCGTTTACTGGCTTGCCTCAGGGCCTGGTCTATAAACTCTTGGCTGTTCTGAAATAAAAAAATAATCTTCTATTACAATTGGTTAGCTCGATCAGGAAGGTAATCGAGCCATTTGGCATGGTCTTTGCCTTTAACGGGTGCGTGTAGAACCGTGAGGAACGCAGCCATGCCAGTCCAGCCAACGATCTCAATCGAGCAGGTCATCATTACGATCCTGTTTTTGACGATGCTGTTTGTGTTGATGTGGGTCATCAAGCGCTATCGCGGTGGGATCAGCAGTCGTCTTCACCCTGCGCGTCGTATGCAGCATATCGAGGATCTTGCGCTTGGTCCGCAGCAGCGGCTGCATCTTATCGAAGTGGACGGTCGTACTTTTCTGGTTCACGCAGGTAAAGGTCACGCGGCCAGTTTCCAGCCTGTAGAAGGCACGCCAGCGACATTGAAGGATGTTGCTGTACCTTCGCGTAATAAAAAATCGGCGACAGCTTCGGATCAGATTTCAGATGGCACAAAACACGGAGCCAGAAAGGCAGCTGTAAAGCCAGCTGCCTCTAAGCCGGCACCCCCCCAGCCAGCACCCCAGGCACAGGCTGCTGCACCTAAACCAAAATCAGCCTTTGCCGCAGCGATTGCTCAGGCTCGTCGAAACAACCCTTCTTTGGGTTTCGACAAATGATGAACTTTCAAATGCCAAGAGAATTTCATATGCCTTTGCCGCGTTTCGCCATAAGCGTTGGAGCATTCATGCTTGTCGTCACTATGTTTGCCTGGCCGGCAGCGGCGCAGGTGGGCGGCATTCCCGCCTTTAATGTGAATGAAGGTGATAACGGCTCCACCTATTCACTGTCGCTGCAGATTTTGGCGCTGATGACGGCCCTCACTCTGCTACCGTCACTTGTCCTCGGTATGACATCCTTCACGCGTATCATAATTGTTCTGTCCATTCTGCGGCAGGCCATGGGTACTCAGCAGACGCCACCAAACCAAGTCCTTGTGGCCATCGCGCTGTTTCTGACTTTTTTCATTATGGCGCCAACCTTCACCACTTTGAATGACACTGTGCTAGCACCTTATCTGGATGGGCAATTATCTGCTGAGGTTGCCCTGGCTGACGGCACCGCCGTGATGAAAGAGTTTCTGGTACAGAATACGCGGGTCAATGACCTTGTGATGTTCACCGAAATGGTTGGAGATGAGCCATATGCTGATGCGCAGGCTGTTCCTTTGAATGTGCTGCTGCCAGCATTCATCACCTCAGAACTCAAAACGGCCTTCCAGATTGGGTTTCTGCTGTTCCTGCCATTTCTTGTTATCGACATGGTGATTGCGTCCATTCTGATGTCACTTGGCATGATGATGCTGTCGCCGATGCTGGTGGCACTTCCGTTCAAGCTCCTGCTGTTCGTACTGGTTGACGGTTGGGCCATGACGGTGGGCTCACTTGTGGCAACCTACTCCGTCACCTAGAGGATCAAGGCTATGGAATTTGACGCGAATGTGGAGTTTCTAAGGATTGCCTTCTGGCAGATCATTGTGGCTGCAGGTCCTTTGCTGGCCGTCGCGCTGGCAGTTGGCTTGCTGATTGGCATCATTCAGGCTGCCACATCAATCAATGAAATGACGCTCAGTTTCGTGCCCAAGCTGGTTATTGTGATCCTGACATTTGGCCTGTTGTCCAGCTTTATGCTGGCGCAGCTGTCTGATTACTTCCATTTCATTTTTGACCAGATTACGCAGATCACCTGAGGGACGGATGCTTGGGTTGGCGACACAGGAAGTAATGAAGCTTCCCGGACTGGACCTACAGTTCATGATCGACATGCTGCTGCAGTATTTTGTCGCCAGCTTGCGTGTCGGTGCTTTTCTGCTGGCAGCTCCAATCTTTGGTGCGCGATGGTTACCGCTTCAGGTGAGGGTCATCATGGCACTAAGTTTAGCTGCTGCGATTGTGGGGCAGGTGCCCCCGGTCGATGCTGAAGTCATCTCATCGTCAGCTGGCGTTGCCATGATATTTATCGAGGTTGCGATTGGGCTAACCGCAGGGTTGACGCTGACAATCTGGTTCGCCGCCATACTGCTTGCAGGTGAAAAGATTGCCTCGACTGCTGGCCTTGGTTATGCCGCTCAGGTTGACCCAGCGACAGGTGGCCAGACACCGGTTGTCAGCCAAATATTGTATCTTTTCTTACTGGTGATTTTTCTGTCCGTTGACGGGCATCTTCTGGCAATCGCTACAATGCTGGAATCCTACGCCATTCTGCCGGTGGGAGCGCCGGTCGCAACAGACGCGCTAGTGTCCTCTGGAATCTCGGCTGCAGGTTCGATGTTCCTCGCCGCGACAATCATCATGCTGCCGATATCGATGGTGCTTCTGATGATCAATGTCACGATTGGCATTATCACCCGCTCCGCACCCCAGTTGAACCTGTTTTCCTTCGGATTTCCGATCTCTTTGCTTGCGGTCTTTGTGCTTCTGTATGTGTCTGTTGGTGCTTTTGGTGCGAGTTCGAAAAGCTTGATTGAGTCGGCTCTTGCAGCTCTTCAGGCGCTAATCGGGGGTATGGCTTATGGCTGAGGAAAACCAGGACGGTCAGGAAAAGACCGAGGAACCCACCCAGCGAAAACTTGATAAGGCTGCTGAGGAAGGCCGGGTCCTGACTTCGAAGGAAATGATGGTGTTTACCACGCTGGCCATGGGGTTGGTGCTGTTCTATGGCCTTATGCCGTTTGTTGAACTTGGCTTAAGCAGCTGGGGGCGATTATTTGTCATCGATTCCAATTTCAATCTTGATACGCTTGGACTTGCCAAGGTGCGGTACGCGTTCTGGCTTGTGATTGCGATCTCTCTTGCTATTGGCATCCCCATGATGGTTGTCACACTGTTAACGCAGGCCGCCGTTGGTGGTTTGAATTTTTCGAGTCAGGCGCTCAATTTCAAAGGGAATCGGATCGATCCAATTTCTGGATTGAAGCGTATTTTCTCTGTGAAGGGACTCGTAGAGCTCGGCAAATCTATTCTGAAGGTTGTTTTGCTGTTTGGCATTGGTGGGTTGGTCATTTACAGCCAGTTGCCAACGATGATCCAGTTGTCTGCAAGCTCACTTGGGCAGGCGGTGAGCCGGTCGATGATGTCCTTTCCGTTCCTTGTCGGGGGACTCCTCATTGCGTTGCTTGTGATTGCTGTCATCGACTACAGCTGGCAACGCCATACACATATTCAGTCCCTGCGAATGACGCTCAAAGAAGTGAAGGATGAAAGCAAGCAGACCGAAGGGTCGCCAGAGGTTAAGGCAAAAATCCGTCGTATGCAGTTTCAGCAGTCTCAGGAATCGTCACGGCAGCGGGAAGCACTCGAGAATGTTGGAGACGCAACTGCGGTCATAACCAACCCCACACATTTTGCCGTGGCGTTGAAATATACGAGCGGACAGGCTGGCGCACCAACTGTTCTTGCCATGGGGCGCGGTGTGATGGCTCAGCAGATCATTGAGCGTGCTTCCAAAGCAAGGGTGCGCACCTTGCGAATACCGATGCTGGCACGTGCCTTGTATTTCACCAGTGAGATTGGGGGCGAGATCACTGAAGGGTTGTATAATGCAGTCGCGGTGATACTTGCCTATGTCTTTCGTGTAGATGCCGGTGAGCCCATGGACATGCCGGACCTCACGCTGCCACCAGAATTACGGTTTGACGAACATGGTAATCTTCAGGATGTAGCGTCCTCTGAGGGAGTTGGCGATGGCGCGTAAACACAGACAACGGTCTCTGGGAGAGATGATTAGCTCGGTGTGCTTTTACGCCGTAGGCATCTATTTCCTGCTGGAAGGTAATCTTGTGCAGGATGAGGGCGCCGACATGATCAAAGCCCTTGGGCTGTGGGGCGCCGGGATTGCCTGTGTCATGGCAGGTGCACGCTTTCTCATTGCTGATGTTGTGACCAGATTGTGGCGGAGACAAAAATGAACAGGCCGCGAGAAAAAAGGGGGCCGAATTGTTTTGTCTGTCGCCATCACTTCATTACACATGAGCCGTCGCGCCCATACGGATGCCGCAGGTTCGGGTTTAAGGGGCCTGTCCTGCCTTCGCGAACTGTTTTTCAGGAAACTGGCATGAATTGTGCTTACTACCAACCGAGCCAGCCGCGGGAAAAGCGCGGTAGGCCAAGAGGATCTAACGGGAGACTGGCATGACCACCGAATATAATGCGGTGCAGGAAAGCATCAAGATCGCGCTTGATGCCGCCGATGCAGCAACCGATGTGACGTCTGAATACAACAAGACGAAGCGCGAACACAAAAAGCTGGAGGCATCAGTGAAGAGCGTACATCGTTATTCCATTATCATTTTCGCCAGCTCGATGGTGGCCGCCGTCGCAGCTCTTCTGTTCGCGAGCATGATCTATTTCAAGACCATGTCTGAACTCAATACCATGACCACGACAAGCCGTGAGGCACTGGTTCTGTTTGCTGAGAACGTTGATGGTGTAAATGACTCTTTGTCCAAGATGAAATCAGCGCTGGACACACAGCAAACCCTAGTCGGTCAGAATGAGACGTTGATCAATGAGCTGATTGGCCTGCGCGATATCATTTCGCGCTCGAACGAGAGCATGATGGTCGGTATCGAAGCAAGCTCGACAACAATCAGCCAAAGCAATGCCGACATGGCGTCTTCCATCACTGGCGGGATTGCCAATGAGCTTGGTGCACAGACAAACCGCATGGTGAAAGAACTGAACGCTATGTCGCAGGCAAACGCGGAAGCGCTGGCAAAAATGACAAAGTCAGTTTCCGATACCAAGAATATTGACAGGCTGGTTGCCAATCAGAAGACCATCGTGCGTATGCTTGGTGAGCTTTCGTCCCAGAACACCGATCTGTCACGCATGTTCAAGGAAAAGGACAATCGCGTCAGCTATCCGTAACCCAGGCATAACCCCTAAGGGGGCCATTGCCTTGTCCATACTTGCCGATGTGAAGGGCTTACTATGGCACAGCAGGAAACAAATCAGGATCATCTAGAAGCCGCTCTTGCTGCTGCGGCGATCGCAGATGATATAGATGCCGCTGTGCCCTATTCGTCGGATCGGAAAACCACAGGAAGCCAGACAATGGAGCCTGCATCCGTATCAGAGGGCAAAGACGAAAACCCAATTCAGGCAACAACATTCCTCGTTATCAAAGATGTTCGGTCAATCTCACGCGCGCGGTCTCTCCGCTTGCAGGCTGAAGATATGATCGTTGCCATCGATGGCACGCCGTTCCACAAGGATATCGACACGTTTCTGGATATCATGTTCGAATGCGATCCGGAGAACGGCGTTGTGCTGACCATCTGGCGCGCTGGCCACCTCTTCAATGTCATGGCTCGCGGCCCGTTGGGATGTGTCATTGAGCACGGCAAACCAGAAGCCAGTGAGCAGGCTGCGAAGGAGTTTGCGAGCTTCGTTGTTGATCCAAAGGAAACTCTGATTATTTTCGAAATTTTGCGGGATATCTTCCGTAACTGCATTGTCCTAGACACCCGCCTTTCGCCTTTGGCAACGATCTTTCCACCGCTCTGGCTTATGCAGAACCGTCTGTGGGAAGTGTTGCTTGCCACGTTCCTTATTTATGGTGCTACGCTTGCCGTACACTGGGTGCTGTTTGTAATCGCTTACATCCTTTTCAGCCTCTATTTGCGTAAGGCCCATCTGGTTCTGCGTCGCAGTTTTGCCATGATGCGGGGACGTCACATTTGGATGGTTGTCGCTGCAAAGTCTGAGCTAGAAGTGCAGCGGCTCTGCCGTCGTATTGATGCCAAGTCGGTTTTCACACCCGATCTTGTCGGTCCACCTGTTACGGACGAGCCGCCAAAGAAGCGCCGCCGCAGAACATAGCCGGCCGCTTCACCCCCCAGCTCATCCGATTAAAGGACAAAGTTTGTGTCTTCTTGACGCCTGCGCCATACTTCGGTGCAGAGGCGGCAGGCCAGTGCCATAGACTGCCCATTGGAGGGCATGGGTGCAGGATCGGAAGGTTACAGTTGTCAGCTTCGCAAAGGCAGTTCGGGTATGGTTTAAAATCAGTCTGCTGAGCTTTGGTGGCCCTGCTGGACAGATTGCAGTGATGCACCGTCTTCTTGTCGAAGAATTGAAATGGGTTAGTGAGAGACGTTTTCTTCATGCCCTGAATTTCTGCATGTTGCTTCCTGGGCCTGAAGCGCAGCAGTTGACAATCTATCTTGGCTGGATTTTGCACCGGGTGCGGGGTGGCGTGGTTGCAGGGGTGCTGTTTGTGCTTCCGGGGGCGATCACGGTGCTCGCGCTCAGCATGATTTATGTCACCTATCAGCAAGCTGTTGCCGTGTCGTCAGTGTTTTTTGGTGTGAAAGCAGCCGTTTTGGTCGTGGTGGCAGCGGCGGTATGGCGGCTTGCGCAGAAGATCCTGAAGCAGCGTCTTCTGATTACAATTACCTGTGTGGCTTTCATTGCCAGTTTTGTGTTTTCCGTTCCTTTTCCGCTGGTGATCGTCGGCGCTGCCCTCGCAGGCCTCTTCATTCCGGGTGATGACAGACATAGCGAAGAAGACAGCGGTAGCCATACCCAGAACGAGAGGGCGGTCGACAGGCTGGCAGAGCATCAACAGCGGCCGTCACGATGGCGGGCAACACGGGTTATTCTTGTCTGCGGTACAATCTGGCTGCTGCCGGTCTGTCTGTTGTATGGATGGCTTGGGACTGGTCATATCTTCGTGCAGCAGGGTTTGTTTTTCAGCCAAGTCGCGGTTGTCACTTTTGGAGGTGCTTACGCCGTATTGTCTTACATGGCGCAACAGACTGTCGGGCATTATGGTTGGCTGAGCGCCGGTGAAATGCTCGACGGGCTTGGCATGGCTGAGACAACGCCTGGGCCGCTGATCATGGTGACACAATTTGTTGGCTTTATTGGCGCCTATCGAAGCCCGGGCCTGCTGGACCCGATGATTGCTGGGACGCTGGGGGCGCTCGTCACGACCTGGGTAACATTTGCGCCGTGTTTTCTGTGGATTTTTCTTGGTGCGCCCTATATCGAGGCTCTTCGCGGAAATCAAAAGCTGGCAAGAGCCTTGACGGGAATAACAGCCGCTGTTGTGGGTGTGGTTCTGAATTTGGCGATATGGTTTGGACTGCGGGTGATGTTCACTGATCTTGTTGAGGTTGAACTGCCTCTTGGGATTATCACAACTCAGCTTCATCTGCCCGTTCTGACAAGCTTTGACTTGGCTGCAAGCGCCATCACGCTTGCAGCCTTCGGCGCAATCTTCATACTCCGAACGGGAATGATAACCGTGTTGGCGACCGGTGCGACAGCCGGGCTGGTATTCGGTTTCCTTGGGCTCATCTGATCAGCGGCGGTATAGCGGCCTGCAGCTGATCGGGCCTTCATTGAGATCGGATCAGTAGTTGATTTCGATCTCAATCCTGCGGTTCGTGGCACGACCGCGAGCGGTCTCGTTTGTCTCTACCGGCTGCGATTCACCAAAGCTGACAGCCTGCATACGGCCTGCCGGAACCTTGCCGGTGTCTTCAAGGGCCTGAACCACACTCGACGCGCGGGCCGCAGCAAGGTCCCAGTTATCGCGGAACTGCGACCCGAAGATCAGGGGTACATTGTCGGTGTGTCCGGACACGGTAATTGCGCCTTTGCCGCCCTGATTCACGCCGGCAATTTCTTCCATAATGGTGCGGGCGGAGGCTGTCAGTTCAGCTGAACCTGAAGGGAAGGCACCACCAGCACCGACGGTGATGATAACCTTGTCTTCCTGACGATCCACGGCAACAAGGCCCTGACCAATTTCCTGACGAAGGGCAACTTTGAGCTCGTCTTCAGCGATCTCAGCACGCTCATTGGCCTGTTGCTGCTCTTTAGCTTCAGCCTGAGCCTCAGCAGAAGCTGCGTTAGATGACTCAAGAGCTTCGCTGGCGGCTGCTGCCAGCTGCGTAAGCTGTTGTTCCAGCCCGCCAAACAGAATATCCTGATCAGACTTTCCTGCTGCAGCCTTTGCAGCTTCGATTGCGTTCAGTGTTTCCTGCAAGAGATTAGGAAGCTCTTCGGCACTTGCTTCGGTCGGGGTGAAGTTTACCACGACATTTTCGCCAAGTACTTCGACTTCGATGTCGCCACGAGCGATGGCGTCTTCCAAGGCCTTTACAACCTCTTCAGCCGCTTCGCTCTGGCCGCCATCCTGATCCTTATCTTTCTGCTGCACATCCAGATCGGGCTTGGTAACGTCGGTGGTCTGCTGCGTCATATCCTGAGTGACAGAAGGTGACGGTGACGGGCTGAAGTTGAGGGAAAGTACTGTCGTTCCCTTTGGCTGTTCTACGATGGGCACAATTCTCTGGACACCAAACGCGTTTTTCAGCGAGCCAGATATCTGCTTGAACTTTGGCACGTTAAATTCGGCAAAGGATAGAATGAGGACGAAGAAGGCCATCAGCAGTGTTGCCATGTCGGCAAAGGTAGCCATCCATGCCGGTGCACCCACGGGGGGGCACTTCGGGCATTCTTCTTCTTCCTGTTCTTCCAGTTCTGCTTCGGCGGCTTCGTTCATTTATCCGTCTCCGGTGTCCGTGCTCAGGGCTGTGTTCGCAAGCCTTACTTAGGCGGCCGCCAGTTTCTCCTGCATTTTTGGCGGCAGGTTGGACAGCATCTGATCCTGGATATTACGTGGTGATTCACCGCGGGCGATGTTGCGCAGCCCTTCAACGACCATTTCGCGATAGACCGTTTCGTAGGCTGTGTAGCCTTCGAGCTTGGTCAGCATCGGCGCGAACATAATATTAGCGATAAAGGCACCATACAGCGTTGTCAGAAGGGCAACAGCCATGGCAGGGCCAATGGCTTTCGGGTCGGCCATATTGCCAAGCATTAGAACAAGACCAATAAGTGTGCCGATCATGCCCATCGCTGGGGCAAGATCGACCCATGCCTTGATGACGGCCTGGTTAGCTTCATGACGGGCCTTCATGGATTTGATTTCCTGCTTGAGCTGTGCTGTCAGCTTGGCTTCATCCGCGCCATCTACAAGCATCTGCAGGCCCTTTTCAAAAAACTTGTCTGGCACTTCCTGGCCCTCAAGCGCCATCATGCCGTCCTTGCGGGCGATGCCAGCAAGCTCAACCATCCGCTCAATCATGGCGTCCTGCTTCTTGACCGGTGGGAGGAAGGCCTTTGCCATAACGCCAAAACTGCCAAGGAAAGTGCCAAGCGGCGTCGTGTACATGACCGCAAAAAAGGTGCCACCAAACACGATGAGAATGGAGGCGGTATCAATGAATGGCGATACGCCACCACCAGAAATCATCGCGCCGACAATCATGCCGACGGCACCAATAAAACCAATAAGGGATGCGAGATCCATGTGTCTGTGTCCTTACAGTTTGCGCAAACCGGGACTTGAGTAGCAATATCCGTACCAAAACGAAGAAGGCACATCCTTACTATCAAGGAATTGTGTTCGCCCCGTACACGGCTTGCGGTACATCGATGCATACTAATTTATCATGACATCGACCATCTGGCGAGCAAGGTGGGCTGTGACGCCGCCTGTTGGACAAATAATTGGTTTTTGCTGTGCAAAGGGTGTGCGGTGTATCATGCTTTAACAAGAAAGGTGGAAAGGCTATGGCGTTTACTAGGGCGATATCTGTGACTGCGGTGACCTTCATGCTGTTTGCCCATGTTGGTGTCGCGACAGCTTCAACTTTCATGAAACGTGATCATCTTGTGATCGATCTAACCTTCGGCGTTGAATGGCTGCGTTGTTCGGTGGGCCAGGTTTGGAATGGGACCACCTGTGAAGGCAAGGTGATGACGCTGGACCATGATCAGATCAAAATAGCGATATCTCAGGCCAATGAGCAGCTTGGTGACGGGTGGCGTCTGCCAACCCGGGCAGAGCTGGAAGGACTTGTCTGCACCACATGCGGCAGGCCCATGATTGATTTAGATGTCTTTCCTAGCACTGCTTCTGAGCCCTACTGGACGGGCGAGGTCAACGGCATGGCCAGTCGTCATATTTATTCAGTGAATTTTTTTAACGGCTGGACCTATGGTCGGTTTTTCCCAACTCAGGCGCTGGCCGTTAGGCTTGTTCGCGATCGTCGCTAGTCCCCGAAGCATCGTCCGCTGGATTGCGGGCCTGTGCTTGCCTCTTATCAAGGCGCCATAATACAAGCTTAACAACAAACCCGGCTATGCCGACGATCCATATAGCGATGGCAGCGCGCATTGGCGTTACAGCCTGAAGGTAATGAAGCCTGTCATCAGCTACCAATGCAAAGATGGCAAGCATGACAGCGCAGATCACGAAAAACCGGATCACCTGGCAGCGGTGACAAAAAGACCCCCGGGCCGGTCGGTTTTTTGAAAGTGTCAGCATTTATCTGATGTGATCTTTCATATTGTGGTAGGCGCTACCAGGCGGCAGGTCGTATTGGCATTGAGGTCTGTCAGGCGATATTCACCGTGGGCGCTATTCAAAAGTCATGCCAGGATATGCCAAAAATCCGCAAATTTCACGTCGTGTTCTTGACAAGGGGAGAGCTTGCGCAAGCATGAATTTCGTTAACTATCTGTTAATACTATTTAAAATTGTCTGAATTCTGACAATTCATACTGTCAAATTGATGTTTTGAAGTCTTGTTTTTGACCCCTCATGATCTGTGTGTCGCCGGGAAGAGCTAAAGAAAAGTGGCCGATACCGGAATTGAGTTTGGGAGGTTGAAATGCAGATGATGCCATCGCTTCAGGTGAAGCAGAAGCAGGCCCTTGTCATGACACCGCAGCTGCAGCAGGCAATTAAGCTGCTGCAGATGACAAATCTTGATATCCAGACTTTTTTACAGGATCAGGCGCTTGAAAACCCCTTCATTGAAGTCGAAGGAGGGATGTCCGAGAGAACAGCTGCGGATCTGCCAAGCGGTGCAGGCGACAAAAGCTCACCTGAAAATCCTGCCGCCATAGCGACAGAGACGGGCCTTGATCGGGACATTCAAGCTGGCGCAGCGTTGGCCGACGATCCAACTGCACATGCTGATCTTGAAAACCGATTTGGTTCACAAGGACTTGATTTTGGGCATGCGCAGCGCGGCAAGCCGGCAGACACTGACTGGGATGCTTTGGCCAATATTGCTGAAGAGGGACCGGAAAGCCTCATTGAATTTGTTGTCCGCCAGATTGACCTCACGATTTTTGATCCAGCGCAGCGGGTTATTGGCTATGCACTTGCCGAAGCGCTTGAGCCAACAGGCTGGCTTGGACGCGATCTTGAAGAAATTGCGCTCACTTGTGGCACCGACATCGCATCAGTGGAAGTGGTGCTTGATATCGTTCAACGGCTAGAGCCAGAGGGAGTGTTTGCTCGGAACTTGGCAGAGTGTCTTCGCATTCAGGCACGTGAACGCGGTTTCCTGGACGATGTTATGGAATCGGTTCTAGAAAATCTGCCAATGCTTGCCAATGGAGACATTGCGGCGTTGGCCCGTCGTTCTGGGTGCGGTACGGAAGACATTAGTCGCGTTCTCAAGCAAATCCGTGAGCTAAATCCTAAGCCTGGCGAAGCCTATGAAACCGCGCCAATGCGGGTTAATGCGCCCGATGTCATTGTAACCGCTGGCAAGGATGGCTGGGTTGTGGATCTCAATCGTTCAACACTACCGTCGCTCATCATAAATGAAGACTATGCTGCTGCTGCCTCTAGGTCGGGTCGTGGCAAAGAGGCAGAGGATGGCGCGCATTTCACCAATGAAGCCTTGGGTTCCGCACGTTGGCTGCGCCGGGCTCTGGAACAGCGGAACAGCACCACATTGAAAGTTGCAGGAGAAATCATCCGACGTCAGGCAGATTTTCTGCAAGATGGTCTGTCTGCGCTCAAGCCGCTGGCTCTCAAAGATGTTGCTGAAGCGGTTGGTATGCATGAAAGCACGGTGAGCCGCGTGACAAGCGGGCTGCTGCTGGCAACGCCTAAAGGTTGTTTTCCTTTGAAGTCACTGTTCAGCGTTTCCCTTGCTACCGATGAAGGGGACAGTAAGGCTGCGGCTGCTGTTCGCAATATGATTCAGTCCATTGTGGCGGGTGAACCTGCTGGGAAGCCTTATAGTGATGACGCCATTGCTGGTATGGTCTCAGAAAGGGGTGTGAAGCTGGCGCGTCGTACTGTGGCGAAATATCGTGATATGCTGAAGATCCCGTCATCTTCCGAGCGCCGCCGCCGCGCACGTCTTGCCATGGCTGGCTGAAGCTAGTCGTTGATGAAGGATTCAAGACTACGCACTTCGCTACTGGCGACCTGGTTTGCATCGTCGAATTTGATGATCTCCACACCGGTATGTCCACATGCAGGGACGAAATGTTTCATCACATCAGTGTCATCATGTAATGAAGTCATGCGCTGATTTTCATTTGCCTGGAAGACTGCTTTATCCTGCATTGAGAACTCCTGTTGTCGGCCTAACGGGACTGCAGGAATCATGCCACAGACGCAAGCGTCTTGATAAAGTCTCGATGATCATCCGGCATTTCGCTGATTGATCTGAACAGGGTGTCTGCCGGAAAGGCTCTTATTGTGGTTTGACCACTCGCTATGGCTGTTAAATCCCAGCGGGCACCGCCTAGCAGCTCGGGAATGCCGAACAGTTCGTTTGGGCCAAAAAACCGTTCGATGGCATCGCCAGCCTGATTGAGAATAAGAATGGCTCCCGTCTGAACCAAATAGATATGGGTGGCCTCCTGGCCGGCTCTAAACAGAGCTTCTCCATGAAATAGTGAAATGATGTCATGTGCGTGCGTCATATGCGATCACCCCGCCACGCGGCGTTGGATCATGTCAGCTGCGATGGACCGTGACATCGGCCATGCAACCTGATTTTTGGCACTAAGACTGATCTTTAATTGTGTAAGCGGGATCATGACAAGGTGACATGGCTGGCAGGCATGAACGGTCTGATTATGCGCTTCCAGGGCGAGTGTTTCTGCAAGCATGATAATGTCACCCTGAGGAAAGATGAGCGCATCACTGGTGCGGGCGACACCCTGCTGTAGATAGAACAGGGTCTCAGCCGCATCACCAGCTTCAATGATGGTGTCTCCAGCGTCCACTACCCATTTTGGATGTGTCTGCCAGTCAATGAGTGACAACAGTGGATGGCTCATTTTGGATCTCCTACAATCCAAAACGACACAGGCTGACAAATGTTAGGGGGTGTCTCTGGAGACCTTTATTTTTAGATGAAAAGGGAGCTTATTTCGGAACGTGTCTGTCACGGAGCAGCTCTATTATCGCCCGCGTATGTTCTTCCGACATGCCAAGCTGCTTTTGCATTTTGGTGATCCGACGCATTTCGTCTTCAGAAATCACGCCATCGCTAAGTGCTGAGACAATTTCAGCCTCAAACAGATCCTGACGCTTAGATAATTGGTTAGAAAAGGCACTGGCGACAATGCCAGTCAGTAACGCGACAGCGCATACGCCCATCATTGCGGTCAGCGCGCCAACCAGCTTGCCAACTGGCGTGATCGGTGACACATCACCATAGCCTACCGTTGTCAGTGTAATAAGTGACCACCACATCGTTGTCGGGATGGAAGAAAAATGTTCTGGCTGTGCGTGATGTTCGACGATGTACATAAGCGAGCTTGAGATGAACAGAGCGATGCAGAACAGGTAAAGGGCAGCGCCGAAGGCAGCTTTCTCGGAACGCACCGCCGATACGAGGTCTTCCAATGCCGAAGAGTAGTGAGATATCTTCAGTAATCGCACAAGGCGCAGAACGCGAAGCCATCTCAGATCAACCTCCCCAAGAATGAGCGGTAACAGGCTTGGTAGAATTGCAAGTAGGTCGATTAGGCCAGTAAAGCTGAAAATATATTCCATTCGGCGACCGAGGGCAGTCTTGAAGCGGCTGTCTTCATTCGCAGCTGCCGCCCAGATGCGAAGGCAATATTCCAATCCAAAAATCGTGACTGAAACCACCTCGAATAACATGAAAGCTCTGCCGTGAGACAGGCGTAGCGCATCAATGGATTCTAGTGAAACAGCCACCAGATTGAGAAGGATCAAAGTGGAGAGAAACCGATCGCAAATGCGACTAGTCTGATCACCGGTGTTTGACCGGCTCAGAATTTCAAGCATCCGCTTCTGGCTTACAACATTCACGACCACTCAATCCCTACTATCCGCCCTGTCACAGTGTTGGCCGCGCAAGACCAATCCTCGAAGCATAACAACGGTATAGTAGGAATGAAAAGGGTGGTTACCGCTGTTCAGATCTAGCCCTTTGATAGGTCCTCGGCCATTTCCGCTGTTTCAATACATCTGTTTGCAAAGGCAAGCGTGGCGGCACGACCATGCAGAAAATGCATGCGCATCAGACCAAACCTTGCAGCGGCGTAGGCTACGGCCTCAGGATCACGACGGATACCTGCCACCATGTTCAGCAGGGCCTCCACATTATCTCGAATGGCTTCGAGGCGGGCGATCTCGGCGCTGGTGAGTTCGGAATCATCGACAAGGCGTGTGGTCCCGCGTCGCGCATTTGGAAGGTAGATGACCTCACCCATTGCTGATTACCCCATCGGTGTTTGGACAGCGAACCATCTTGGCGCTCAAATGGTGCGGCGCTTGGGATGGTTGGCGGCTCTCCACAAGACGCAGCGGGATCATTCTATTGGCGTTGACTTGAATAGCTGTATTGCGAAGCTTTACGATGCCATCTTCGAAATCACCCTGATAAGCAAGCCGGATGTTGGTAATGACACGGCATCCTTCAAGCTGAGCTGTAGTGCTATCCATAAAGGCTACATCTGTGCTGCCTTCAAGTGGAATAGGTGGTTCGAGCGGTGGTGTAGTGAGTTTCGGGGCGAGAACTGTGCCATCTGGAAGCTTGCCCTCAAAATCGATCACATAGCTCTTGCAACCGACAAGCATGGCGACAAGCGCACATGTCAGGATGGTGGTAGCCACTGATTTTGGTGCCATCGTACCCCTCGTCTGGTTGAGTTGCCTGCGTCTGAATGGATGATCAACGCGACTGTGATCGAGACGTCATCACTGAGGGTAACGACCTGACAGATGGAGATGTTAGTGAAACAACGTTGAAAATTTACTGCTACGAAAATTGCAGAAGACGTCTAACTGTCGTCACGTGCTCGCATGAGTTCGCCGCCGACGCCAATCCGGTGGCCGATGTCAAAAAAGGCGCGTGGATTGACTGATTGATCACCAATGCGGATTTCATAATGCAGATGCGCGCCCTTGACGCGGCCTGTGCGACCCATTTTGCCAATGACGGTCCCTGGTAAGACATCGGCGCCGGTGCGCACTGAAATTTTGGCGAGATGGGCATAGGTGGTGAAGATGCCATAGTCATGACGAACCTGAACCACTTTGCCAAATGATCCCTTCGTGCCAGCAAATACAACTGTTCCCGGTGCGCTGGCCTGAACGTCTTCCTGCCAGGTGCCGGCAAGATCGATTCCATGATGAAAGGTCTTTTTCTTCAGCACTGGGTGCATCCGATAGCCGTATTCACTTGAAATATAGAAATACAGCATGGGGGGCTTCAACGGGATCTTGCGTAGCATCGACCGATGGTCTTCCACCGCCATGGCGAGGCTGGCAAAATCTGCGCTCTCAATCTGGTCTTCCAGAGATCCAACTGTTGGCATCAGTTCGTTCCCAACGCCAAGGCCGCCCAGACTGATCCGGATATTGCGGATCTCACTTGCCATTGACCGCAGCACCTTTTTCTCACGGCTTTCAGCTGTAACAACTGGGACGTTCCGCTCAAGGATCAGCGGCTCCATTGGCCCTTCTTCATCCTCTAGTTTGACAGACGGTACGGGCGTTACCAAGGCAATAGCCTCAACCTGAGGGGGTGTCGAGCGAACGGGGCTCTGATCCAAACGCCCCTCAAAATCAGGATTGAGATGGAGAGAATGATCCATGAATGGACTAGGGGAGGGGTGACCTTCATGGCTGTGCCCTGCCGGTTGACGAAAAGCCAACTGGCCTTGCAAGGGAAGGGGCAGAATTTCGGGGTCAGGAATATCAATCAGTGGCGGAGCGACAACTGCACTTCTCTGTGATTGTGAACCGGTCACCAGTTCATCTGCGGCATACTCCCCTGCCAGACGTGTCAGGTCAGAGGGGGCCAGGGCCTCTGCCTCAGGGATTGCGATCATGCCATCAGGTTCGGCAAGGTTGGCAGCGGCCGGCAAATGTGGCTCGCGAAGGACTGACAATATCGTGGTGTCGATTGCTGGCGCATCTGTCGTCGCAGCCAGAGAGGGCGGCCATGTTGGTCTTGCTTCTGCCGTCGATGGATCTGACGGCACTGATGGTGCGGCCGTTGCAGCCACATTTGCCTCTGCAGGCGTTATGGTTTCCTTGCTAACAACCTCGACTGATTTGAACCCGAGAAACAGTGTTGTTGCGGTAATCACGCCCATTCCAACAACGCCGACAAAGGCACCGCCGACGATCAGAGCTGGTTTAACCGTAAGTTCAACCGGCCCCTTACGTGTCAGAAACAGAAATTTGGTTTCCTGCAGAAACCAATGCCGCCGGCGCATGGTCATGGGCCGGTTGGGGCTGTTGCTCCGAAGCATCGGAGGCGTCACCCGCAATAGCATCTGTTTCAATAAGCCAGTCATTACCTATCCGAGCTTGAGCCAGATCACGGCTATGAGAGCAATGTTGGTGATCAGCTGTGTGCCGACAAGAAACATCAAAAGCTTATTTGGCCCTTGATTGCGAACGTTCAGCTGAAAGGAAGGTAGCTTCAGCGCGTCATCCAGGGCGTCATGCGTCTGTGTTAGTGTTTGAGCGGCTGGCAGCGGTTCAGGTTCCGCACGTTTGACCGCTGCTGCAGAGTTGGTCACGCCGGGCACAGAAAACTCCGCAATATCTCCGGCGGGCCGCGAAGCAATAACGGTCTCATCACCTGTTGTAATGGCGGATGAAACCTCATTTCTGATTTCTTCGATACGCTTGCGAATGTCGATTACGTCTTCAGCCATAGCAGGATCCTGGTTGCGTTTAAATTTTGTAACTTTGGGTCGTTACAGATGTAGCGTCTTCAACAGAGAAGGCACCGTACGAAACCGTTAACGACCTTAGGCCAAATTTGTTACCTTTCCATTAGATGTTTGGGGATAAATTTTTCCCCTGTTTCTTTTTGGTGTGAATACAGGAGGATGCGATGTTCGAGCGTGACAGAAAGTCTGGTGATGCAGACCGGGAGACCTCGGTAATTGATGCTGATATGCGAATCACCGGAACAGTCGTGTCATCGGGCGACATCGTGCTGGCAGGCGGTGTAGAGGGTGAAATCAAATGTCGCCACCTGACTGTAGAAGGGCAGGCGACCTTGAATGGCACCATTAATGTTGAAGAGGCAACCATCGCTGGGCAGGTGACAGGTGAAGTGACAGCTGGTGTTTTTCGCATGACGAGCACGGGCAATTTTGATGGCGTCGTCAAGGCAGATGGAATTGAAGTTGAAAACGGCGCTGTTCTTGCAGCGAAATTCCGCAAGAAGCGGCGATAGATCAAACGGCCAATGAATGAAAGACGCCTGTTTTAGCAGGGCGTTGTCCAGGTGATGGGCGTGGACCAAGGGAGAAGGACAATATGGATAGAAGTAAGGCGATGATTGGTGCGGATGCCAAGTTTGTTGGCACCATTTCCAATGTTAAATCGATTGAAATTGAAGGCACTGTTGAAGCGGATCTGTCTGCTGAGAAACTCTCGATTGCCTCTACGGGAAAATTCACTGGGCAGGTGAATTGTGACCTTGTCGTGATTGGCGGTGCCTATGACGGCATCATGCAGGCTGGCAGCATCTGGGCAACGGAAACCGCCCAGATTGCTGGCGAAATCCATTATCAGAGCCTGCAGATGGATCGTGGTGCAGCGTTGAATTGCCGGGTTGTTCATAACTGGCAGGAGCCTGTGCAGGCAGCGCCAGCTGAAACGACTGAAGATGCTGACGCTGTCGACAACGCCTGATCTGGCAAAACGCACCACAAATGTGAAGGATTGATGAGATGAGCACAGCAACAACGATCATTGAAGGCATGGTCATGGAAGGCAAGCTGGATGCTGGTGAGTCGCCAGTTCTGATTGCTGGACATTTTACCGGAGAGCTGAGCGCCAATGAGGTCATTATTGACCCTACAGGGGTTTTCAACGGCCAGCTCAACGCGCAGCGCATTGAGCTTGGTGGCAATTTCAGTGGCAAGCTTGTGACAGAAGAGTTGACCATCGGGTCAACAGCCATCATTGATGGCGATCTGAAGAGCAATGCCCTTGTCATTGAACTTGGCGCAGAGGTCAGTGGCACGATTGGCCGCAAATCCTGAAGCTCGCGAGGTTGTACTTTCCTTGCGTCAATGCCCCGATAGCGCGGCAAGTGACTCCTTCATTTTCGTCACGAACCTGTTAACCGCCGGTGCAGCGTTTGCGTGATCCTGCCAGATTGCGGCATGCGCCAGGTGAACTGGTGGGGTGTCCAGCACCAGCTGGACAAGCTCTCCCGTCAGACCGGCAGACTGCATCACATATTTCGGTACAATCGCCAGATGGTCTCCCATGCGCAGCAGTGACAGGATCATGTTGGACGGAAGTTCGTTGGCCTGAAGGCTGTCACTGACGCCGATCTTAGACAACAGCCGGTCGCTTGCCTGTCTGATGCCTGTGCCGGGTTGGTGAAATGCCCAGCGGGCAGTGTTCAAGTCATCCACGGCGACGACTGGTCGATTGGCCAGAGGATGATGGCGTGACGCCAGAATGACCATCGGGCTTTCAAACAGGGGCTGGATCACCGCATCGGCAATACCATCTGCAATTTCTGGCGGACCAAGCACAACATCAACTTTCTGGTCGCTTAGCATCTGGCGGAGTATACCGGTATGGCCCTGGCGCATATCGAGGCGGACGGCCGGGTTATCGCGTGCAAATTCGGCAACCGGTTGAGCCAGTGCATGCAGGCACATCGTCGGCGTGCAGCCAACTGCCAGTTCGGCCTGATAGCCGCGGCGTAAATTATCACGCAAAGCATGGATCCGCCGCTCTGCAAGAACGATGGCATTTGCCTCTTCTAGAATGCGGAGTCCCAGCGGCGTGGTTACGATGCCCTGACGCGAGCGAACCATGAGCTGAAATCCAAGTCGACTCTCCATCAATTTCATGTTTCGGGTCAGCGCTGGCTGCGTCAGCCCCAACGCGCTTGCTGCACGGGTAAAGGATCCAGTGCGGATGATTTCGTGAAATTGCAGAAGGTGTCTGGGGTCAACGGAATGCATGCTGCAACCATACCAAATTCTTATGTCGGGCGGCTACTGAATAAAAAGTCAGTATTTTATTCATCTGACCATATTTTTGGGGGACTACGACAACATTCTGTAGCGACCGTCTGGCAAGACAGCGGCCAGCATGGCACAGTCCTGAATCTAATTGGCCAGAGGGCCACTATGGCTGACATGGATGGAAAAATGAATCGTTACGAATTGCTGGGCCGCTCAACAGCGGGTTCTTTTTTTGCTGAATGCCTCCTTCGGGCAGCAGGGGTCGAATATGATTTCACGCATGTGAGACGATCAGACAGCGGTTCAGCCGAATTTCGGGCACATAACCCGCTGTCAAGGATACCAGTTCTCGTTACTCCGGATGGACGGGACATCATCGAATCCATGGCTATCTTCACCCACCTTGTCGAAACGTTTCCGCAGCTGGCGCCGCCAGTTGGTGATCCGCTGCGTGACAGTATGTGGCAACAACTTGCGGTTTTGGGAACCAGCTTGTATCCGGCCATGCACCGCCATCATCATACGCGCTATTATGCGCCGGAGGAGATGTTTGACGCTGTTCGGGAATATGCAGCTGTCGATGCGGCGCGCTGGTGGGATTACATTGAGGGTCAATTGTCTCCCTATCTTGCTGGTAAATCTCCGATGGCGGCAGATTTTTATTTGTTCATGATCACCCGCTGGGCACCCGATCCTGACGCCATGCTCGCTGGTCGCCCGCGCCTGGCAGCCTTCATCACGGCTATGCGGCAGAACGCAATTGTTGGCGATGTCAACGAATCTCACGGTAAAGCGCGGGATTATTGAAGCAAGGTCTTGAAGTTGCCCTCTAACCCGCCATTTCCAAAAGCATGATTAAATCACTCGTTTTCGACAAAGATGGCGTCATTCTTGACCTCATAGGCACCTGGTTCCCTGTTGTTCAGGCGCTTGCTGATTACACCATCGAACGGCAGCCTTCCAACGCGAGCGGGCTGGTTTCACGCGCTACACTGCTTGCGAGTGTAGGGGTCGATGATGCGACTGGCAGTATTGACCCGATGGGCCTTTTCGCCTCGGGTTCCTTCGCCGAAATTCGGGCAACATGGCAGGCATTACTCCCTCCAGACATGATCAATCTGGAACATGATATTAGCTATCGTGCTGAGGTGAAGCGACTGGTGCGGGAGCTGGCACATGGCAACACAATTCCAAAGGGAGATGTTGCGACACCCTTGCGAAGATTGGCTGATGCTGGATTCAAGCTTGCCGTGCTGACGAATGACAGCGAATCCTCTGCCCGCCAGAACCTTGTAGAACTTGGTATTGAGGGGTTGTTTGACCCAGTGATTGGTGCTGACAGCGGATATGGTGGGAAACCCGAGCCAAAAGGCCTCTTACAGTGCTGTGCTGACCATGAAAGTAATCCCGCAGAAACGCTTATGGTCGGTGATACAGGGGCCGACTTTGGAGCCGCCGTCCGCGCCCAGGTTGCCGATTTCATCTGTATTGCAGATGACCCTGACTGGCGCCCTCATGCCGATGTGAAGATCGAGAACTGTATCCCGCGTCTGTCTGATCTGCCAGATCTGCTGGTCCGGCTTGGATATATGGAGGGCTGATCTGCATGACGGGTGGATCTGACACTGGCCATGACTGGCACAGCCATGTCTATTTCGATGCTGATAGTGTGACCGCTGCTGAAGCCCTGATCGCAGAGATGAAGATTGAATTTGGCCCCGACGCAGCCATCGAATATGGACGCTGGCATCATCGTCCAGTGGGGCCTCATCCAGATTTCAGCATTCAGCTTGCCTACCCGATGGGTATGTTTTCGGCCGTCATGGCCTATCTGAGCCTTCACCGGAACGGGCTGGTTATTTTTACACATCCCGTCACTGGCGAAGATCTGAACTCGCAGCTATGTGACCATCGCGACCATGCCATATGGATGGGTGCGGTACGCCCGCTGAAACTTGCGCAATTTGGCGGAGTTGATCAGTAACCACCGGACCTGATTAGTGACTTGATCTGGCCCTACCTGGTCCGGTACGCGATGTTCTTGGTTTGAACGTAATTCCACAGCGCTTCGCGCCCCTTTTCGCGGCCATATCCAGACTTCCCAAAGCCGCCAAAGGGTGTCTCCACACCGCCTGCAAACCATTCATTGATGAATATCTGACCAGCACGGATGCGCCGTGCGGCGCGATGTGCAGCATCAATGTCTGCGGTGAAAATGCCGCCAACAAGGCCGTATTCAGTGCTGTTGGCAATCTCAATGGCCTGATCTTCTGAACCGGCCTTCATAACCGACAGAACAGGGCCAAAGACTTCTGTGCCGGCTATTTCCTTATCTGGCGTTACGCCGGAAAGAACGGTTGGCTCCATAAAGGATCCCGGAATGTTGAGCTTGCGTCCGCCAGTGGCAACGGTTACCCCGTCTTCGCTGGCTCGCTGGACAAGCCCAACGGCACGGTCGCGCTGACCATCAGACACCATGGCTGCCATATTAGGCCCAAATTCCCGGCGATCGATGCCTGGTCCAATTGACAGGGATTCTGCCAACGCTACACATCGTTCGAGAACTTCGTCATGAATATCCTCATGGGCAATCATCCGTGACATGGCTGAACAGACCTGGCCGGCATTGAAATAAATTCCCCACCGGACCGATTCCATGACCACATCCAGATCGGCGTCTGGCATCACAATCGCACCTGATTTGCCGCCAAGCTCCAGGATCGCTGGCTTGACATTACGCGCTGCCGCTTCAGCAACCTTTATGCCGGTTTCCACTGAGCCGGTGAAAACAACATTGCCGATTTCAGGGTGTCCTGCGAGCGCCGCGCCAGCCTCATGACCATAGCCGCACAGGATGTTAAGAGCGCCTGTTGGCAGGCCCACCGCCTCAGCAGCGCGGGCCAGCCAGACATTGCTGATTGGGTCAAGCTCTGGCGTTTTCACAACACAGGCATTGCCAGTTGCCAATGCTGCCGCGATGCCGCGCGCGGTCATTTCCAGCGGATAGTTCCATGGTATGATCTGCGCGGACACGCCGAATGGCTCGTAGATCGTAAAATCAAGATAGTCGCCGCCAAGTGGAATGGAACGGCCTTCGACGGTTTCAGCCTGATTGCCGTAATATTCGAAATAGCGGGCAGCCCCCTCGATTTCGATCACCGATTCCCAATAGGGCTTGCCAGATTCCAGAGTGAGCATTTCTGCGATGGCGGGCACATTAGCTAGAAGATAGTCACCCATGCCGCGCACAAGCCTGCCGCGTTCTACGGGACGCATCGCTGTCAGAACGCCGCTCCGGTGACAGGCGAGAGCTGCTTTGACGGCGCTGTCGATATCCGCTGCATTGGCCATGGCAATATCACCATAACGTTCGCCACTGCCCGGATTGATTACCTCCAGCTTGCCAGCGCCTCCATCGATCCATTTGCCATTCACATAGTTCTGCCAATAGTCCTGCATTTGCGCTATTCCTTCTGCCGTGGTGTCCCACAAATCCACACGCTGATCGCCGCGTCATTTCCACACTGGCGATTTCTGAAAAGTCGTGGCAACGTCGCACCACGTTGGAGCTCTGTCAATCTAGGTTTTGAGACCGGTTTACCGGGGAATGCCAACTCTTTCTCTGGTGGGTGTGACTGTTAGGCTGAGCCAATTAATCGGGCCGAGGAGTTGTGAATGAATGTCGTTGTAATTGGGGCAAGCCATGCCGGGGTTAGCTTTGCGGATGCCATGCGTCGTCATGGGTTTGAAGGTGGCCTGACACTGATAGACAGGCTGGCCGGATTGCCGTTGGAACGCCCACCGCTGTCAAAAGCATATCTTTTGGCCGATGCCGGATCAGATGACGCAAAATTCGCTCTTCGTAAGGGGGACTGGTACGACGAAGCCGGTGTTGATCTTATTGCCGGTGCAGATGTGACAGGGATCGACGCGGCAACCCAAAAAGTCAGTCTCGCCGACGGGCGGGACCTTGCATATGACAGGCTTGTTTTGGCAACGGGAGCTTCGCCACGGCAGCTTCCTGGAGCGGAAGGTTTGAACGGCGTTTTCGAGCTTCGGCACCCTGATGATGCCCAGCGCCTGCGCCAGGCAGCAACCTCAGCGCAGTCGGCCATTATCATTGGTGGTGGATATATCGGCCTAGAAGTGGCGGCAAGCCTCGTCAAGACTGGCAAGGCAGTGACTGTCATTGAGGCGGCAGATCGGCTTCTGGCAAGGGTGGCGAGCCCGGTGATGTCATCCTTTTTCGCTGATCTGCATGGTGAGCACGGGGCAACGGTACATGTTGGCACTGGCGTGACCGGCGTGACTCAGAACGATGGTCAGTTCACTGGGGTGACGCTGGCTGATGGACAGACCATCACTGCAGACATGCTCGTTGTTGGGATTGGTGTGCTGCCTGAAATTTCCCTTGCTGAGATGGTGGGGGCGGAAGCCGGGAATGGCATTCAGGTAGATGAGCATATGCGTACCTCTGTTGATGGTATCTATGCGATTGGAGATGTTGCACGTCAGGGAGACGCGCCGCGCATCGAGTCTGTGCATAATGCTTCGGACACGGCTGAACGCGCCGCAGCGGCGATCCTTGGTCACGAGCTGCCGGCCTTGCAGACACCATGGTTTTGGTCGGAACAATATGATGCAAGACTACAATCCGCTGGCATTGTTCCATCGCCATCCGAAAACAATCACTATGTTCGCCGGCCTGGAAAGCGTGAGACAGGGTTTTCGGTTTGGAGCTATGAGGGAGACAGGCTTTGCGCTGTTGAGGCGGTTCGGGACCCCGCAGGCTACATGCTTGGTAAGACTTGCCTCGATCGCAACGTCAGCCCTGACCCGAAACAGATTGGTGATCCGTCTTTTGATGTGAAAGCCTTCATCGCAGATAAATCAGTTGCCTGAGCTCTGGCTTCACGCGCAGAGTTAGACTTTACCTAAATCAGGTTCAGTCAGAGTTTCAGGCAGATTTTTAGGGAGTGAGCCATGCATTATGCAGGACGCGCACAAAGTAACGCACCGGCCCGTGTTGATATGCGCAGTGATACGGTGACGCGCCCCACCCCAGCGATGCTTGATGCCATGATGGCCGCTGAAGTTGGCGATGATGTCTATGGTGATGATCCGACGGTCAATGCCCTGCAGGAACGTGCGGCCAAATTGCTGGGCAAGGAAGCTGCGCTCTTCGTTTCAAGCGGCACCCAGTCGAACCTGTGTGGAATGTTGGCGCATTGCCAGCGCGGCGAAGAAATCCTCACTGGCGATGAATATCACGTCTTCATTGATGAGGCCGGCGGAGCATCTGTTCTGGGGGGCATTATGTTTGCTCCCATGCCAACATCGGAAGATGGCGGTATCGATCCTGATGCCATCAGCCGAACGGTAAAGCCTGACGATGAACATTGCGCGGTTTCAAAGCTGCTGACACTGGAAAATACCTGTGCTGGCCGCGTTGTGCCACTGCAGCGTATTCATGACGCCGCCCGGCGTGGACGGGAACATGGTTTATCCATACATTTTGATGGCGCCCGTCTGATGAATGCCTGCGTAGCGCTTGGTGTCAGCCCTGCCGAAATGCTGGCTGAGGTGGATACGGTCTCATTGTGCCTATCAAAGGGACTTGGTGCACCGGCAGGAAGCGTACTCGCCGGGCCAAAGGATTTCATCCGCCGCGCGCATCGCGTTCGCAAGCTTGTCGGGGGTGGCATGCGTCAGATTGGCGGGCTTGCAGCAGCAGGCCTTTACGCGCTTGAAAACCATGTCGACCGGCTTGCAGATGATCACGCCAATGCTCGCCGTCTGGCTGAACGGCTTGCCCCGCATCCGCACCTCAAGGTGGACCCGGATGGGGTGCAGTCAAATATGGTGTTCGTGGGTATCCCTGATGGTGCGGCAAAACCTATGCAACAGCATCTTGCTGACCGCGGGATTCTGATTAATGCAGGTGGGCCAAACATTCGGCTGGTCACCCATTTGGATTGTGGTGCTGATGAAGTGGATCTGTTTGTTGAGGAGATCCAGAGCTTTTTTGCCTGAACCACACGCAAGAGTGACGAATCGGGAATATCGCCGGACCTGAAATCTGCGAGACTTCGGCCGTCCTTCAAATAGTTTGGTGATGTCATGGCACTCTCCCTTTCGCTTGGGCCACGCGTTCGCAAAAGCCCGTTCTTTGAAGCTGCCCGTGCGGACGGTCTGGCCGCTGCCAGCGTCTATAATCACATGTACATGCCGACAAGCTATGGTGACCCGGCTGCCGAATATGATCGTCTGATCAACGGCGTCGCAATGTGGGACGTGGCGGTGGAACGCCAGGTTGCGCTGAAAGGACCGGATGCCATGGCGCTAGCGCGGTATCTCACGCCGCGTAATCTTGATGGTCTTAAAATAGGACAGGGTAAATATGCGCCCATCTGTAATTTTGAGGGCGCATTGATCAATGATCCTGTCCTGTTGCAGGTGAGTGATGACGAGTTCTGGTTTTCCATCGCCGACAGCGACATCACCTTGTGGGCAGGTGGTATTGCGGGCGCGCGTGGAATGAATGTTGAGGTGTTTGAGCCTGACGTGTCGCCGCTGGCCATTCAGGGACCCAAATCCTTTGATGTGGTCGCCTCACTTTGTGGTGATTGGATCCGCGATCTGAAATATTTTGCATTCCGGGATTTCGATCTTCAGGGAATCCCGCTGGTTGTGGCGCGGTCTGGGTGGTCAAAGCAGGGCGGTTTTGAATTCTACCTTCGTGATGGTAGCCGGGGCGAAGAGCTGTGGAATATTGTGAAGGAGGCAGGTGCACCTTACGATATTGGCCCAGGCACACCAAATTACGTCGAGCGTGTTGAGAGTGGCCTGATCTCCTACGGCGCCGATACAGACCCATCCAGTAATCCATTTGAATATGGCCTTGGCAAGTTTATGGATGTCGATCAGCCGCACGACTTTGCCGGAAAAAAGGCGCTTCAGGCTATACGGGATGCGGGCGTAACGCGCCGCTTCATGGGTCTGTTGATCGATGGCCCTGACTTTACCGGGACAAATGAGAACCGTTGGGACCTAAGCTGGAACGGCGCCAACGCCGGTTACCTCTGCGCAAGTGCCTATTCACCGCGCAAACAATCAAATATCGCGGTCGCGATGGTGCATGTTGACGCCATTGAGTCAGGTCAGCGCATCACAGTCCATGCAGGCGGTGGTGATCGCACAGCCGAAGTGGTGGAGCTCCCTATCATCTAGGGGGCTTCCACGCTCACTTTTAGGCTTCTTCAACGATTGAAAGATTGACGGCAGCAACGCGCCCATTGCGTTGTTCCGCCAGTTCAAATTCGACACGCTGGCCTTCGCTCAGCTCAGCCATGCCAGAATTCTGAACTGCGGTGATGTGGACAAACACATCTGATCCTTCTTCGTCTGGATTGATGAATCCATACCCCTTTTGGGTGTTAAACCACTTAACAGTGCCTTTAGACATAGTCCTATTCTCCTCTATGCCCCTGACGCCGCAGCCAGGGACACGCTTCGATAACTCCGTATGAGGCACTGTTCGCACGGGATCAGGCGCACATAGCGTCACGGCTTCTGTTCATGAAATGTGAGATGCTGGCTGAAAGTCAACTCAACCAACCTGCGGCATGTTGGCCGTCCTGCAGGGCCGGCCTAGGTCAGGCTATAGGTTCTGAAAGGGCTTATAAGATGCTTGGCATGTGGCATATCGCTGCTTAAACAGGGGGATATCCCATCTTTGGTAAGGCCCGCTTGGATCCGAAAATTGTCCTACAGATTACTCGCTCTTTTGACTGGCATTTGACGTGACCCCACCTTCACTGAACCTCAGCGGTATCCTTTGGTCGTTTCTTGCAGCGCTCTTGTGGGGATTCGTCCCTGTCTATATCGGGGCGGTAAACAGTCAGGATCCGATAGAAATTGTTGCGCACCGAGCTCTCTGGTCAGGGATCATGCTGGCTGTGTTCATCGGTTTCATGCCGCGGATGACTGGAGGAATTCACGCCGTAGGTCGTGCGCTTGCAACAGGTCGGGCCCGCTGGGGGTTTTTGGCATCATGTATCATGCTGACAGCAAATTGGGCCCTGTTTGTATATGCCGTTCAGACACGGCAGGTATTTGATGCCGCCTTTGGCTATTTTATCTATCCCCTTGTTGCCGTGCTGCTTGGTATTGTCATTCTTGGTGAGAGCCTGAACAGGTGGGGGTGGCTGGCTCTGGTCATTGTCGCGGCAGGTGTGTTGGTCAAGGCACAGGCCATTGCCGGTGTGCCCTGGATTGCGTTGCTGTTGGCGGTCACCTTTGGCATTTATGGTGTTATCAGAAAGGCTCTTGGCACGGACCCCGTTTTGGGCATGTTTATCGAAACGGTGATGCTGATGCCGCTCGCCATCGGTTACATCCTGTGGATGCAAATCTCTGGCATGCCAATCTTCTTCGGGGGAGGGGTAGTCAATGTGGCGATGGCATTATTTGCTGGGGTGGTTACCGTTGTGCCACTTCTACTCTATCACGCTGGTAATCGAGCATTGCCCATAATTGTTGCCAGTCTGGTCTTCTATGTGAACCCAACCACACAGATGCTGGTTGGATTGCTGTATTTTGAGGTGCCGTTCCCGCTACATGACCTATGGGCATTTGCCCTGATCTGGACGGGAACGGCTGTTTATTTCTGGACACGACACAGGCAGGGCTAATGCCCGTCAGCTGCCGGTCTTACATGTTGACTGTCAGTCGATCACCCGGGCAGACAAAATCTGGTCCGGGGATGCCGGCGGCTCACCAGGTGTGATGTTGTAGACATTTTCCATGCCGCGCTCTACTTGGCCCCAGACCGTGTACTGACCTGTCAGGTGACCACAGCCTTCGAAACAGATGAAGAACTGACTGTCTCCGGAATCAGGGCTCATTGAACGTGCCATGCCGACGGTGCCAACCTTGTATTCGTAATCTGTAAACTCCGCCTTCAGCTTCTGGCCAGATCCGCCCATGCCGGTGCCGTCAGGATCGCCAGTCTGCGCCATGAAGCCTGGGATAACACGGTGGAAGATCACGCCATCATAGAATCCGTTATTGGCAAGCTCGGTGATGCGTTCCACGTGATTTGGCGCCAAATCAGGGAGCAGGGAGATTTCAACCTGACCTTTGGTTGTTTCGAGAAGTAGTGTTTTGCCGCTTTCGGCGTTTGCAGTTGTCGTCATGGTGAGAAACAGGGCTCCAGTTAAAGTCAAGATAAGGTTACGCATGAGAGGCTTTCCCCGGGGTAACAGATGGTTTGTTGATTGCGGCACAATAAAGTCTTGTGCCGTTAGAATTGAGGTGGTTCGGATGTCAAAACAAGGCGTCAATCTGGTCGTCTGTCAGATTGCCTGGGACGACAGTGATTGGGACCCGACATTTCGCCATCCCCTTGGCCATCATGAAGGTGATTAGAGGACCAGCAGTTTCAGAGTTCGTGTCCGCTCCGAGAACCAGAAGACTGATCTGGGGTTCTTCATTGATCAGCGTCAGCAGCTCGTCGCGGATGTCACCTTCACGGACATAAAGAACGGGCATTTCGCCGGTTAGCTGTTGTGCATATTCAGCATGAACAGCCATATTGGCTTCCGCCTCTTCGCGGGCTTCAGCACGCATCAATTCGCCAACACCAGCCCAATATTCAAATTCGGCGGGCACAATGCAATACATCAATCCAACCTTGCCACCAACGGCAGTGGCGCGACCACAGGCGAACTGAAGTGCGTGATGCATTTCTTCAGAATCGTCTACAACGACGAGAAACAGTGGATCTTTTTTAGCCACGTCATAACTCCCTTGTGCGGTCAGCGCCTGAAGGCGACAGCCGCCAGCCAGCCAGATGCCACCGCAAATGCGATCGCAAAGAGGCCGTAGAAAACTGAATAGTCATGCGCAAACCGATAGATCAGCCCACTTAAGCCAGCTTTCTTGATATTCATATCGGTGGTGCGCTGGCTGATTGCAACGCCATCTCGGAAGTGAACAACACGGATTGCGTAGTCCCCGGTGGGTGCGTTGCTGGGGAGGGCAAGGGTGGTTCTGAACAGCATGTTCTGCTGTGTTTTGATGGAAGACGGCAGATGTGCCCAAAGCCCGATATTAGCCATGTTGCGGTCGAGATTGGCAAGCTGCTCGCTGGTTCCGGCGCTTGCCTTCTGCGTATCGTCGGAACCTGTGCTTTGGCCTGCATGATGGCCACCGGCACCTGTGTTGGCGTCAGCAGTCAGCGTCAATTGTAAGGCGGATGCACCAATCTCGGCATCCTGCAGCGCCTGCCCGTCTGCAATCTCGTTAAGCTCTCGGGTCGAAAAGATGTGATAAAAACTTGGCGCCTGTTGCCATGTCACTGTTTCAACATTCACCCATATGCCGGCTTTTTTGGCCTTTCGGCGTTGCTTGATGTCGGCTCCAGGTCCGCTGACCACAAGAACAATGTCATCGCCCTCTTCGCCCTCATAGGCACCGAATAACAGAATCTCTGTACCGTGATAGGTGCTGGTAATGTCAACGCGATTATCTGACAGGTCGGCCACCAGCCTTGTGGGTGCCGCCTGTGCAGCACTGCTGAGCATCAACGCTGCCAGCATGGCAAGGCCAGATGCGAGACGGGGCATGATCACCGGTAAGCTCATCGCACCAGCTCCACCGACAGGAGATCTTCGGGTGTAACCACAAGATCGAAGGCAATTTTGATGCAGACACCGAGAACCATCAGCGCGAGAAGCCCACGAAGCTGTTCGCCGCGCAGCAACGCACCGGCTCGGCTTCCAAACTGCGCCCCGACAACTGCGCCAAACAACAGTAGCCCAGCCAGCACGAAATCTACGGTCTGAGTCTGAATGGATTGCAGGAGGGTGACATTGGCGGTCACGAAAATGATCTGAAAAAGCGATGTACCAACAACGACTGAGGTTGGCATGCCCAGTAAATAGATCATCGCAGGGACCATGATGAAACCGCCACCCACACCCATGATCGCCGCCAAAACACCAACAAAGGCTCCGATCCCCAGAGGTAGAAGGGCGCTGATATATAGTTTTGACCGGCGAAACCGCATTTTGAACGGCAAGCCGTGAAGCCAGTTATGTTGATGCAGCTTGCCGCGCTTGGCGCCAGGCTGGCGTGACTTGATGATCGTGCGCAGGCTCTCGGTCAGCATCAACATGCCGATAATTCCAAGGAAAACGACATAGGAGAGCTGAATGACCAGATCAATTTGGCCAATCGACCTCAGGAATGAGAACAGCGCGACGCCAAGCGAAGACCCGATCATGCCGCCAACCATGAGTATGGCACCCATTTTGAAGTCGACATTACCGCGGCGCATATGCGCCAGCACGCCAGACACGGATGACGCAACGATCTGGTTCGCTTCCGTTGAAACGGCGACAGCTGGTGGAATGCCGAAAAAGATCAAAAGCGGTGTCATGAGGAAGCCCCCGCCAACCCCGAAAAGACCTGATAGAAAGCCGACGCCACCGCCTAAGCCAATGATGATTCCGATATGCATCGAAACTTCGGCGATAGGGAGATAAATGTACATGGTCACGGGCCGGATAGGGCGTTCAGGGAACGCTGGTTATGATGTCTGAAGATAATCCATATTAAAGGCCCGTGTCCATCCTGAGGATAGTCAGACTTGCGTGGCTGCCAGATTGGCGTGCTGATATTCTGTTTGAAACACTGTTTAATCAAGACAGCGGGCAAGCCATAGCCGCTATCGCGCAAAGCTTGATGGTGAAGTCCTGAGCCTGTGTGAGTTTAGTGTCTTGTCCGTTGCATGACAGGGTCGTCATTATAGATGTGCCCGAGAAGGCGAATGATGCGGAGCACATCCACATCATCAATTGAGTAATATATGGTTTGTGACTCCCGCCTTGTTCGCACGATGTTGGCGCGTCTGAGGCGGGCAAGGTGTTGAGAGAGAGCGGACTGGCTGAGTGAGGCAATCACACCTTCCAGTTCGGATACGGATCGTTCTCGGCCATCTGACAATTCGTTGAGAATGCGCATTCGTTTGGCATTACTCATGGCCCTTAACACAGTGGTTAGCTTTGATTGCTCTGTATCGATGTCTGGTAGCCGCGCCATCCGACGTCTCCTTCATTTATCTGGCGCTGGTTTGGTGCAACGTGAAAGCGTCGAATTCCGCTGCACGTATGCCACGACCGCTGACCTGGGCAATGCGTCCGTCGGCAACATCGATTTTGCCAACCATGCCTTGAGTGACGGCATGCTGAGAGTGACGGCATGCTGAGAGTGACGGCATGCTGAGTGGCCTCTTCAGTCCTGCGGAAGTAGGTGACAATATGTTTGCTCATTTTCGCGTCATTTGCCTAACCATTCGCCTGTATCGGTGCGCAGTTTAGGGGGTATGAGTTATTAAAAAGTTAAATTTAAATCATCTTATTGATAAAAAATGTAATTGCGCTGTTCATAATATTTAGGTGGTCCCTGGTTGATAGCGATTTCAGACGATGATTAATTCTGGATCATCAAGCGTCTCGGCCGATGTGAGAACGCGGTAGTTGTTGGGCTTTTCAAGCTGTGGAGCAATCGGATGGATAATCCGCTGAAATGGCCGCATATGTCCTTCATGTCGAATGAAACCGTGTTGGAAGAGGGGGGCTTGAATGGCGAGGGCACCTTCATAAATGGCCATCAACCATCGACAGGATCGTGACGATGTTGCCTCATCGAGTGGCGCGCCGGCTGTTGGGAGGGTTGAAGGCCA
>WTJS01000171.1 GCA_011524735.1 Alphaproteobacteria bacterium | reverse complement strand
AAGCGACGCTGAAGACATTGTTGAAAGAACCGGAACGTATTGGGCTGCAAGCCGAAAATCCATGCTACGCAACCCGCTACTTCCAGACAGATGATGTTGAGGTTCAGGGACGACTGACAGGCATCATCCGTAAATACTGATTGTCCACTGACTTTAATTTCAATTCATTTTTATTGAATATAATTATGTAATTGCCATTATATATTTCATGTAAATTATAAAGTTTAGCCTGAGCGCTGCAGGGGTAGTCGGCTGGTACGAGTGACAGGACTATTCTGACATTAGACCTGCATGCATCAGTTAGCTTGGCACGATGCGTGACAACAGCCATATCTCCTGCGACACGCAGCCAAGCTCTATCCCGTTTACCGTCCCCTTCTGCAACCCCAAGCACCAATGCAGCATGATCAGCCAGGAATGGTGAGATTGCTTGGTGCCGAATTTCTGCTGGAAAATGAACTGAAATCGAGCCGCCCTGCCTCGGCAGCACAAGCGCTGTATGGCGATCCTCGACGAAAAGCACACCTTTAACAGACGGGCGCCCTAACAACAGCGATACCGAGGCCAGACCAGCAATCACCATCACTGCTAGGCGCATTTCACGCCGCGCATCCAAAGTGGCCAGCATGAGGCAGGCAGAAGCAACAGGCAGAAGCGCGATCCATCCAGGCGGCGGCAAGTGCACGGGTGAGGCTGGAAGTGACGCAAACCAATTAGCAGCATGCACAAGAACATGAATGCCGGCCTGCATGACCGTCACGCTGGCGTCATGCACCACTTCAGGCACCGGCAGAAACTCGGTGGTTAAAACCGCGAGGCCAGCCGGCATGATCCAGACACCAGTGAGCGGAATGCCAATCAGATTGGCAAATACACCCCATGGTGTAACGGCCCCAAAATGCTGCGCAGTCAATGGCAGCGTCGTGAGAGATGCGATCAGAGAGGCCAAAATCAAATGACCCATCCAACGAACATATCGCGACCTTAGGACTCTGGCTTCATACGTCCTGGCACGATCAAACCAGAGAACAAGCCCAGCAGTGGCCGCAAAAGACAGTTGGAAACCAGCACTGAGGACCGCCAGCGGATTAATAAGCAGGATCAGGATGGCCGCAATTGCAACATGTCGCAGAGTGACGCCGGGACGATCAATCATCCAGGACAGGATTACAAGAGCAGCCATCAAGAAGGCCCGTACAGCGCTGATTGACATGCCAGACAACAGGACATAGAGCAAGCCAGCCACAAACCCGCCTAACGCTGCAATCTTGTGGACTGGAAATCGGCTTGCAAAATGAGGAAACAAAGCCATGACACGGCGTAAAGCTGCCACCACGCCAAAGCACAGCAGCCCCATATGGAGACCGGAAATAGCCAGAAGGTGCGCCAGCCCTGACTGCCTGAAAAGATCATAGGTATGTTGTGAAACATACCGTCGGTCCCCGATGAGCAGGGCGGCGGCGATGCCGCCTTCTGGCTGCGTCATCTCGGCGTTGATCCTGTCAGCACGCCTCTGTCGTTCTCGGTCGAGGCGAACGCGCCAGGACATGCTTGCATCATTGGCATTAAGCAGCTTGAGGCTATGGACATAACCGCTGGCAACAACGCGTCTCGCACGCGCACGTAGCTGATAGTCTGGCAACCCAGCAAGCACGCGGGATGGAGGCGGATACAGACGTGCAAAAACCGCGACCCTATCGCCTACGTGAACATTAAATTTTTTGGCATCAAACGAAAGCCTGACAAGCCGCCCTTCAAGTTGCCTCAAGAACGTTGCGTCTGTGTGATCTGGTACATCGGTAAATTCATTCGCCCGCAACCACAGACGCAGACGTGACTCCTGACGCCCATCAAGCTGTTCAACCTGTCCTGTGATGCGAAGATCAAGTCGGTCTCCACTCATAACAGGTGGGAGACGAGAAAATTGCGCCTGCACGGCGAATATACCGACCAGCAACCAGACCACGGCAACAAGAGCCACTGAACCTGACCCAAATCGCCAGACCAAACCTGCCAAGCCAAAAAGAGAAGCGGCAACCCACAGCAATATTAAACCACCTGCGGACGAAACAAATTTCCCGTCTCCGGAAAGCTCAATTCCCGCAACCACCCCCACAATTAATGCCGTCGCGTGGATCAGGATCTGTCGTTCGGCAATCAGCTTGAAGGAAAACAGCCTGTGCAAGGATGACCAGGCTGCAAACAATCTGTCTGCATGCTGTTGAATGGTGGTTTTCCCCTCGCCTTTCAGGTGCGTGTTGCTTAGGATGCCGCCACGTTTCCTGAGGGAAGACACAGATAATTTTCCCGCCGTAACAGCCTAACAGCGAGGCCTTAACAAACCATGAACGTCGTAACCCGATTTGCCCCGTCGCCAACTGGTTATCTTCACATCGGTGGAGCACGCACCGCTTTGTTTAATTGGCTGTTCGCACGCCGCCACGGTGGTAAATATCTTCTCAGGATCGAAGACACTGATCGGGCCAGATCAACCGCTGAGGCGATCGACGCCATTCATGATGGGCTGTCACGGCTTGGCCTTGCTGGTGATGCGGATGCTGTCAGCCAGTCCGCGCGTGCTGATCGGCATGCTGAAGTCGCGCTCGCAC
>WTJS01000131.1 GCA_011524735.1 Alphaproteobacteria bacterium | reverse complement strand
CCTGAAGGTCGCAGGTTCAAATCCTGCCCCCGCAACCAATATCCAGAAAAATGCGTTCACCGCTATCCTCACGGATGGCGGTTTTTTTGCGTCTTCAGGAAATGGTAGATCTGTTGCCAGTCATCGCGCGCCGGGTTCAATTTTTCGGTAAGCTCAGCGTCCGGCTCTACCGTGAACTTGGTGTCAGGCTTGTGACAGATGTCGGTAATTTCCGCGCCATCCGCAATCATCGCGAGGCGTGCAGCGCCGCACGCGGCACCGTAATCACCGTCTTTTGGCACATCAATGGGGGTGCCTGTGACCGAAGCGATGTAGGTCAGCCAAGTCGGGTTACTGGCTCCGCCACCGGTTGCCGTCAATCGTGCCGGCTTTGCGCCGACGTCACTTAGAACATCAATTGCATCTGCTATACCAAAGCCCACCCCCTGCAGCACGGCACGCGCCATATCGCCTGGACTATGGCTGCGTGCGAGGCCAAAGAAGCCGCCTCGCGCATGGGCATCATTGTGGGGTGTCCGTTCTCCTGACAGATAAGGGTGAAACTTCAGGTCAGTGGCCGCCAGTTCTGTCATCCTCATCTGCTCCATCAGCGCATCAACGGTAAGTCCTGTGATTTCACAGAGCCATGTGATGCAATCACTGGCCGCGAGAACCACCCCCATCGTGTGCCATGTGTCGGGTACTGCGTGACAGAAGGCATGGACACCGCTTGCCGGGGCTGGTGTAAACCGTTCGGTCACGGTGAACACGACACCTGATGTGCCAAGTGACAGAAAACTGTCGCCTGGTTTGGTAACACCAAGCCCGATCGCAGCAGCTGCATTGTCGCCACCACCACCAGCCACAATTGGCTGTTTGGTCATTCCCCATGCATCTGCAATAGTGCGGCGTAGCCTGCCACCTGCCTCACTGCCTTCTACCAGTCTTGGCATCGTTGCACGGGTTAAACCGCTGGCGTCAAGTAGCTCGTCCGACCAGTCACGTGCCGCAACATCAAGCCAGAGTGTGCCGGCGGCGTCAGACATCTCTGAAATTTTTTCTCCTGTCATTCGCAGCCTGAGATAGTCTTTTGGCAGTAGGATGGTGCGGATGTGTTTGAATAAATGTGGTTCCTGTTCTGCCATCCAGACGGCCTTAGGGGCTGTAAAGCCCGGCATGACGGCATTGCCAGCACATCTGCGAAAGATGGGGGAATCCGTGTCCATCCGGCTTGCTTGCAGAGCCGAGCGCATATCGTTCCACAGGATAGCGGGACGCAGAACACCGTCATCGGCGTCGAGCGCGACCAGCCCGTGCATCTGTCCGGACAGTCCAACTGCCTGTACCGCTGCCATTTCTCTTGGATGGGTGTCTCGTAAGGCCAGGACCACATTGTTTGTCGCCTGCCACCAGTCATCTGGGTCCTGTTCGGACCAGCCAGCATGTGGGCGAATCACTGGCAGCGGCGCATGTTGGCTTCCAATAATTGTCCCGTGCGCGTCGGCAAGGAGGGCCTTGATGGCTGAAGTGCCAAGATCCAGACCAAGAAACATCAACTCCTCCACCGTTGTCTGACCCTAAGTCAGCCGTGTTTATCCACCTGTGTCTAGCTTAAATAATGTGTAAGTTTTCAGTCTGTTGAAGCATGAATTGATACAAAGATACTGATTATTTTGAAATCTTGTTTTTTTCGTATCAAAAATGTATCAGCATTTGGCAGAAAATGATTGGCGGCGTAGTGGCTCTGGCACGCAGAGTTTAAATTCAACGATAAGACTACTTTATCTACCTGTGCCAACTTGGAGGACAACATGAAGAGTTTACGCACTTCCGTAATGGCCGCTGCCGTCGCAGCGTCTGTTGCAACTCCGGCTTTCGCTACTGAGTTGACTATTGCGATCGTGAACAACGGTCACATGATCAACATGCAGAAGGTCGCAGAAGTCTACACCGGCGTGACTGGCGTCAAGCTGAACTGGGTATCGCTGGAAGAAGGTGTTCTGCGTGAGCAGGTCACATCCGATACAGCCACCAGCGGTGGTCAGTATGACATCATCAACATCGGCATGCAGGAAGCGCCAATCTGGGGCGCTGCTGGCTGGATTGAGCCACTGAACTTCGACGCTCGTTACGACGTTGACGATATGCTGCCTGCCATCCGCAACGGTCTGTCTGCTGACGGCACTCTGTATGCCGCTCCGTTCTACGGCGAATCCTCAATGGTCATGTACCGGAAGGATCTGACCGACGCCGCTGGTGTGTCGATCAAGGACAATGATTCCTGGGACAACATCAAGAAGGTTGCCGCTGCCATCCACAACCCAGACAAGGGCGTCTATGGCGCATGTCTGCGTGGTAAGCCTGGCTGGGGTGACAACATGGCCTTCATCACCACCGTCGTTAACTCGTTCGGTGGCGCTTGGTTCGACAAGGACATGAAGCCAACCATCGATTCCGATGAGTGGAAAGCTGCCATCAACTTCTACGTTGATCTGCTTGGTAACTACGGCCCTCCAGGTTCCGAAGGTAACTCCTTCAACGAAATCCTGGCTCTGTACAATGAAGGCAAGTGCGGCATGTGGATTGATGCCACCATTGCTGCTTCCTTCCTGAAAGTTGACGGTGTTGCTTACGCTCAGTCACCAAACGCTGGTAACCCAG
>WTJS01000049.1 GCA_011524735.1 Alphaproteobacteria bacterium | reverse complement strand
CTTCTGCACCGTAGCAAGGGCTGCGCGCATCGACGCCTGACGTTCCTCGCCATACCCAGCCATCCGCGTCAAAGGCAATGCCATGCGAGCAGCCACCTGCGGGTTACGCCCGTCTAGATCAACCAGCTGCGCCGCAATAAAGTCATAACCAGACCCATCCACAGCATGAAACAACGACGGATTACCTGCCATAAACGCCCCCAGAACAGATCTGATTTTGTTGGGGTTCTTCGGATCAAAGGCAGGATGCTGCATCAACTCAACAAGCCTGGTGACTGTGCCGCCGACCGAGGACATTGCCTCCATCGAAAACCATTTCTCCATGACAAGTGAGTCTGTCTGCCAGCGATCATGAAACGCTGTAAGCGCTGCCTGTCGTTCTGGACCATCATGATGAACCAACGCACGGAGCGCCCCCTGCGACAGCGTCATGTTCTGATCCAGCACCATGTTTGATGCCACCCTGATGGCCGCATGATCACCCGCAGCCACACCAAGTTCCAGAAGCTGAGTCAGGAGCGCGCGGCCACCAGAGGTGGCCGCAAGGCTGTCAGCATTGGCCAACGCCGCTGCAATTGGTTCAGCCAGAGCTGTGCCAAGCACCGCCTGAAGCGATCTTCGCGCTGCGAACAACGCCACCGGATCCGCGGGTTGATGCGCCGCTTCCAGAACAGGCATGCCCGGAAGACGCAATGTCCCTGCTTTGAAATCATCCAGCAGTGCTGCATCGCCCAGAATTCGCTCATAGCCGGCCGCCAGCTGGTCGACAGATTCTGGCTCGCCATAGGCCCGTGCCAGAATGGCGTCTGTCAGCAATGCCTGCACGGCATCCCAGCGATTGAAAAGATCGACGTCATGCGCCATCAGATGCAACCGCTCCTCTGCACTCAGATCGTCATCAAGCTGAACAGGCGCAGAAAATCCGCGCAGAATACTTGGCGTCGCGCTGGAGAGATCAATATTGCCCTCGGTTTTGAATTCATGGGCTGCAGTATCACCAGACAAAAGCAGTACATGCTCATCCTGAGCCGTACCATCACCATCCAGGTAAGTCGCCACAGGCGTGCCATCCTGCCCGACAAAGCCAACACGCACCGGGATGGGCAACGCGTCACGCGGGGTCTTTGCTGCTGTGTCTGGGATATCCTGAGCTAGTGAGAGGGTAACGCCACTCTCTGCAGCGCGTCTGCGTACCGTCAATACTGGCGTGCCAGCTTGGCTGTACCACCCAGAAAAGGCTGACAGATCAACTTGATTGGCGTCGGCAAGTGCAGCCAGGAAGTCATCACACGTGACCGCGTGTCCGTCATGCCGTTCAAAATAGAGGTCTGTACCTTTGCGAAAACCATCACGGCCAAGATAACCAGCCATCATGCGAATAACCTCAGCACCTTTTTCATAGACAGTCGGAGTGTAGAAATTATTTATTTCGCTATAGGATTCCGGCCGGATCGGATGCGCTGTTGGGCTGCGATCTTCGGGGAACTGCGCGCTTCGCAGCAAACTGACATCACTTGCCCGCTGCACACCCTCATCATGCATGTCAGCTGAGAAGCACTGGTCCCGATAAACTGTAAGCCCTTCTTTCAGGGTCAACTGGAACCAGTCACGACAGGTGACACGATTGCCCGTCCAATTATGGAAATATTCATGGGCAACAATCGACTCCACCCGGTGCAGATCTTCATCTGTCGCCGTTGACGGGTCGGCCAGCACAAATTTGCTGTTGAATATGTTCAGACCCTTATTTTCCATCGCTCCCATATTGAAATGGCTGACAGCCACGATCTGGAACAGATCCAGATCATATTCCAGACCATAGACATCCTCATCCCACTTCATGGATCGCTTCAAAGAATCCATGGCGTGCCCGGCAAGATGCCCGTTGCCACCTTCAACATAGATATGCAGATCAACATCGCGCCCGGACGCCGTGGTAAAACTGTCTTCCACACGTTCCAGATCACCAACAACACAGGCAAACAGATAGCTTGGCTTTGGATGCGGATCATGCCAGAGGGCAAAATGCCGACCATCCTCAAGCTCACCTGTTTCCACCAGATTGCCATTCGACAGCAGTTGCGGGAATTTACGGTCAGCCTCAATCCGTACGGTGAAGACCGTCATGACGTCAGGGCGGTCTGGAAAAAATCCAATGCGACGGAACCCTTCAGGTTCACACTGGGTACAGTACATACCGCCAGACAGATACAGCCCTTCCAGCGCTGTGTTTGTCTGAGGATGACATTCTGACACCACTCGGACAGTGGCTTTGTCTGGCAGGTTCTCCAGGGTGATGCCGTCTGCACTGACCGGCCATTCGGCTTCGTCTAAAAGACGATCATTGATGCTGATCTGATGCAGCTTCAAATCACGGCCATTGAGCAGAAACGGCGCATCACTGACCCGCACCAGTTCAAGTGTAGTCGTGACCATCGCACGATCGTCGAAAATGGCGATGTCCAGCTTTGCGGACGTTACAGTGCAGGACGGTGGCTGGTAGTCGGAACGATACTTCAACATCGGTCAGTGTCTCCACGCCGATCAGGTCAGCGCAAACGCACGACCAAATCAGCGGCTGTCGCGGGATGTGGTGTAGGCTTCTTCGCAATGTGGCAGGCAGTAAGGCTTACCGGGGACAACCGCTT
>WTJS01000285.1 GCA_011524735.1 Alphaproteobacteria bacterium | reverse complement strand
CACCCATGTCGGCCATGACGGACAGCATTTCACCACGGATGTCCTGGCCGCTGTCGAGCGGTGGGACCGGGAAGTAGCCACCCTTGACGCCAGGACGGTGGCCAAGGTTGCCTTCTTCATAATCGCGGGCGCTGTTGTATGGGCCTTCGACAGAGTCGACGGCATACATGGCGCGGTTCATCGACACATCGATCTTCACATCTTCAAAGATGAAGAATTCGGCTTCCGGGCCAAAGAAAGCGGTGTCGCCGAGGCCGGCTGATTCCATGTGGGCCAGAGCCGCTTTTGCTGTGCCACGTGGGTCACGCGAATAGGCTTCACCGGTGCTTGGCTCCAGAACATCGCAGAAGATCGCCAGAGTTGGCTGTGCGAAGAACGGGTCGACATAGCAGCGATACAGATCAGGCATGAGGGTCATGTCGGACTCGTTAATCGCCTTCCAGCCGGCGATGGACGAACCGTCAAACATGAAACCCTCTGCAAGGGTCTCTTCATCGATGGTGTCGATGTGCTGAGTCACGTGCTGCATCTTGCCGCGCGGATCGGTGAACCGGAGATCGACATAGGTAATGTCGTTCTCTTTGATCATTTCCATGATTGCTTTTGCGTCAGACATGGGAGTTCCTTCCATTCGTCTTGTAGATAAAGTGCCGGCACGCCGGCGTTTGCGGGGTGTGTCTGGTGTCTAAACGGATTAGACCGCTTCGGCGCCACGCTCCCCAGTTCGGATGCGGATGGCTTCATCAATTGTTGAGATGAAAATTTTGCCATCACCAATACGGCCAGTCTGGGCCGCCTGTTGAATGGCGTCGACGACACGTTCGGCCAGCGACTCTTCAACGACAACCTCGATTTTGACCTTAGGCAGAAAGTCCACGACATATTCAGCGCCGCGATACAGTTCGGTGTGACCTTTCTGGCGACCGAACCCTTTCGCTTCCAGAACGGTGATGCCCTGAATGCCAACGTCGTGAAGCGCTTCCTTGACCTCATCGAGCTTGAACGGCTTGATGATGGCTTCGATTTTCTTCATGGCGTTCTTCCTATGGAGATCCTGTGATGCTGCTCAAGACTGCGATGGACGCAGTTGTTGCAGGCGGTCCATGGGGTTATGGCGGACACGCCGAGCCTCTTTCAAGCGCCGTCGCAAGCTGCTTTGGTCCGGGTTGCCGATTCCTGTGCAGGTGCACAAAAAATAGGCAGCTTGATGATTTTCCATGCAGAATTGAACGCGGGCGGCGCGGGCATGCCGTTCGGTGCGTGAGACGGGCGCTAGGTGGGTGCGGTGTCAGTCTGCACGGCCCGCATTTGGGATAAACAGCTGTTGTCCCTTGCGCGTCAGGGTGGCGATCAACTGCTGGCCTTCGACAGACAGCAGCCACTGGGCAAAGATTGTGGCCTCTTCATGCGCCGCATTTGGGCAGTGGGCCGGGCTGATTTCCACTATGCCATACTGATTGAACAGCCGCGGATCGCCGGAAAACAGAACCCTGTGCCGGAATTTATTGGCGAAGGCCAGCCAGGTGGCACGGTCTGTCAGCGCATAGCTGTCGGACTGGACAGCAAAATTCAGTGTGGCACCCATGCCGCTTCCTGTCTCAAGATACCAGGAATCACCATCGCCAGACGATGTGGGGGACGGGACCAGTCGCGCCTCTTTCCAAAGCGCCAATTCTTTCTTATGGGTGCCACTTTCATCGCCGCGTGAAGCGAATCTTGCGCCAGACCGATGAATGCGGCGAAGGGCATCTATTATCGACATGGCCCGTGCGGCATCTGCGGGGTCGCGTTGTGGGCCGACCAGGACGAAGTCATTATACATAAGATCATGCCGCCTGATGCCGTGGCCGGCTGCGATAAAATCATCTTCGGCGGCGCGGGCATGGACAATCAGAAGATCACCGTCACAACGGCTGGCATTCTTCAATGCCTGACCCGTGCCAACGGCGACAACGCCAACATTTATGCCAGTCTGCTGGGTGAATGGTGGCACCACATGATCGTAAAAGCCGGCGTTCTGGGTAGAAGTGGTGGACTGGACGATAATACGCCGATCTGTATCTGCCATTGCGAGGCCCGGTAGGGCGACCATAACCAAAGCGAGGCAGACAATCATGCGTCGCAGAGAGGCCATACGAATTTTGAGAAGGAGACGGGGCACGGGCAGCATCTTCATGACGGCACATTCATATCAGGACTGAAGCGAAAAAGGGCTTATGGCGGGCGAGCCGAACTGGAGACCAGATCAGACCATTGAGAGGGTGTCTTGGCAAGCGTTGAGGCGGCCTGTTTACAGCGATATAGGTATCGCCAACAGCTCGCTAAATATTGACGGTCGGTAGGCGCACCACTATTTGCGGCAGAGGCATAAATCGCTCTTGCGTGGTGGGATTGGCTCGGCTAGTGTGCCGCCCTGCATTTCGGCACTGGTTTGCCAAACGTCTGTGAAGCCCTAAACGGGTGCCGCATGGGCATGACAGCCAGCGCTGGGGTTTTGATGGCGGGTGTAGCTCAGTTGGTTAGAGCGCCAGTTTGTGGCACTGGAGGTCGCCGGTTCGAAACCGGTCACTCGCCCCATTTCCCGGCACAGGATAATTCGGTTCTGTGTCATGCGGGTTCCACGCTGCGGGCGTGGCGGAATTGGTAGACGCGCTGGATTTAGGTTCCAGTGG
>WTJS01000021.1 GCA_011524735.1 Alphaproteobacteria bacterium | reverse complement strand
GTTTCGGGATTTGCGAAAGCCTACAGGCTGGAGGGCGCATCTGTGGACATTGTTAGCCATCTGCGGGAAAGTTAAATGATGTCTGACGAGGATATGAGCGCGAATCCGCTGCCGGTCCTTTGGAGCTTTCGCCGCTGCCCATATGCTATGCGGGCCCGCCTTGCCATTGCCTCATCAGGCGTCATGGTTGAGCTTCGAGAGATTCTGCTACGTGATAAGCCTGACGCGTTTGTTGCTGTTTCACCTAAGGCGACAGTCCCTGTCCTTGTTGATACAGGCGGTGCGGTTTTGGAGGAGAGCCGTGACGTGATGATGTGGGCACTTTCACAGAATGACCCAGAAGGCTGGCTGGATGTCGTGGCAGACGATCCAAGCCATGTTGCAGCATTCTTCGATAAGCTGGACGGCCCCTTTAAGACGCATCTGGACAGATACAAATATGCATCCCGTTACGATGCTTCGGCAGCAGAGCATCATCGCACAAAAGGTGCGGATGTGCTGGCAGAGTTTGATCGCACACTTCAATCTCAGACTGCGCTGTCAGGAGACTCGGCTGGTCTTCTGGACTATGCCAGTTTGCCATTCGTTCGGCAGTTTCGCATTGCGGATCCGGTCTGGTTTGATGCTCAGCAATGGCCACATCTGCATCGCTGGCTTGGTGCCTTTCTGGGGTCCAAGCGTTTTGCGTCTGTGATGGAAAAATATGCACCCTGGCAGCCGGGCGAGACTGGTATCAGGTTTCAGGCTTTGACGCTCTGAGGTCTCTTGCTGAAAGAATGAAATAGACAATCAAGGTTAGCAGTACCAGCGCCGTGCCGCCCATCATGGCGAGGTTTGGTCTCTCACCGGTGCCCAACCAGACCCAGAACGGGCCCAATACCATTTCCAGCAGCATAAACAGGCTGACATTGGTTGGGCTTGTTTGGCGTGGTGCGAGAGTGAGAAGCCCCCAGGACACCGGCATGATAAACAGCCCCATGATTAGAATAGCGATAAAGTTGCCTTGGAACATGGTGGATGCGTCCATGCCTGCGAGACCGAACAGTGAGGAAATAAGTGTGCCGATTCCGCAAGCCAGCAGGACGGGTGCTTCTGGGTTGCGCCGCGCCATTACAAACACACAGGCAATGCCGCATGCTGCAATCATTCCCAGTCCACCGCCCAGCCATACATTGCCGTCTGGGGCCTGAAGCGCGCCGTCACCATTGGCAATGACGATCAGAACTCCAATCATCGTTGCCCCGATGGCAATCCAAGTGCGAGGGGCCGTTCTTTCGCCAAGGATGAGGTAGGCGAGAGCCGCAGCTATCAATGGTGCGGTTGCAATCGCTGTCAGCACAACTGTGATTGATGTCTCAAGCGTTGCAAAATTGAAGGCAACGGAATTCAGCATGTTGGCAATCAGTATGATGATTGCGGGACCTGTAAATAGTGCCGGTATCTGGGCAAGGGCCGCATTCTTCCCTTCAACGAGCAGCCACATCACCAGCAGCCCCAGACCGATCAGTAACCCACGCCAGAAAGTCAGTCCCCAGCCTTCAAGACCGGATAGTCTAATCAAAAGGGTGTCTGGTGTTATCAGCAAGGCGCCCGCAAGGGCCATACCAAGACCGAGCATGGAGTTCCTGCGCACGGCAAGCTGCGGGGTGTCGTTCATGGTGGGTAATCCGGTGAGGTGTGAATAGAGAGCAAATATTTATCAACGGAAAAAACGCAATAACGCCGCATAAGTCTCGTCTGGTGACTCTTCGGCGCAGTAATGACCGCCAGGAACAGCATAGCCGGTCACATGTGAGGCAACTTTTTGCCATTCTGACACTACGTCATAAGCCATACCAACAAAGCTGTCCTGACCCCACAAGGCCATTAGTGGCATAGACAGCTTTGTATCTGCGTCCTCTCTGTCATGGTCAAGGTCAATCGTAGCGGCAGCCCGGTAATCTTCGCAGCTTGCGTGAATGGTTTCAGGGTTTCGAAAACATCGCATGTAATCTTCCCAGGCTTCTTTGGTAAACGCATCGTCGGTTCGCCCCCATTGCCCGCACTTACTTTGCATGTAAGCTTCTACATTGCCGCCAATCAAGGCCTCGGGCATCGGGTAGGCCTGTATAAGGAAAAACCAGTGATAATAGGCTTTTGCAAATCGCATATCGGTCTGGTCATACATGGCCAGTGTTGGAGCGATATCAAGAACAGCGATTTTGCGCACTGTCTGTGGGTGATCTCGTGCCATGCGGTGTGCCACACGTCCTCCTCGGTCATGGCCGGCAACGCCAAAACTGTCAAAACCGAGGTCTGCCATAAGTGTGACCATGTCACCCGCCATCACGCGTTTTGAGTAGGGCTGGTGAGTTGAATCACTTGGGGGTTTTCCACTATCGCCATAGCCCCGAAGGTCAGGTGCGATAATGGTGAATTGCTTGGCAAGGGCTGGGGCAATCTTGTGCCACATCATGTTGGTCTGAGGGTATCCGTGAAGCAGAAGCAAGGGAGGGCCATCGCCCGCGCGCCGATAGGCAATGTCAACTTCACCGGCTTGACGCGTCTCAAAACTAAAGTCGTTGAGATATCGCATCGGTGGGTAACCTCTCGGACAAGGGCAGTGAGCAGGCGAAAGTGTGGGAAATGTGCCAAGGCCGTGAGCCTAAGTCATGGCTCCTTCGGAGACAAGTC
>WTJS01000283.1 GCA_011524735.1 Alphaproteobacteria bacterium | reverse complement strand
ATTCGATCATGTCGCCTTCCTGGATGTCCGAGTAATTCTCGAAACCCATGCCGCATTCGAAGCCCTCGCGGACCTCCTTCACCTCGTCCTTGAAGCGACGCAGCGTTTTCAGCGAACCTTCATGAATCACGACATTGTCACGCAGCAGACGTACGCTGCAGCCGCGCTTGATGATGCCTTCGGTGACCATACAACCGGCCACCTTGCCAACCTTGGAGACACCGAACACCTGGCGGATTTCGGCATAGCCGATGAAATCTTCCTGCGTATCGGGGCTGAGAAGGCCGCCCATGGCCGCCTTCACCTCGTCGATCAGTTCATAGATGATCGAATGGTAGCGAATTTCGACGCCGTCACGCTTGGCAAGATCACGGGCCTGCGGGATGGCCCGCACATTAAAGCCGATAACCAGCGCATTCGACGCTGTCGACAGCGAAATGTCGGACTCACTGATGGCACCAACGCCAGCGGACAGAATTCGCACTTTCACCTGATCCGTACCAAGCTTTTCCAGTGCAACGCGGATGGCCTCAAGCGAGCCATGGACATCTGTCTTGATGACAATCGGCAGCTCTTCAGCCTCACCGGCAGCAATCGCTGACAGCATCTGTTCAACAGACCCACGGGCACCGCGGGCAGCTTCACGCTCCTTGATCTGACGGGTCCGGTACTCGGCAATCTCACGGGCACGAGCCTCGGTTTCCACCACAACACAGCTGTCGCCAGCCATTGGTGTGCCGTTCAGACCCAGAATTTCGACCGGCTGGCCAGGACCAGCTGATTTCAGCTTCTGTCCCCGATCATCAAGCAATGCACGAACACGTCCACTTTCCGCACCAATGACGAAAATATCACCCTGCTTTAGGGTGCCGCGCTGGACCAGCAGCGTGGCAACTGAACCACGGCCGCGCTCAACCTTTGCTTCGATCACCACACCGCTGGCCTCACGGTCAGGGTTGGCGGTAAGCTCGAGAAGTTCCGACTGAAGCATGATGGCTTCTTCGAGCTTGTCGAGTCCCATGCCGGTCAGGGCAGATACATCGACACACAGCACGTCACCACCAAACCCTTCGGTGATGATTTCATGCTGCAGCAGGTCGTTGCGTACACGCTGGGGATCCGCATCAGGCTTGTCACATTTGTTGACCGCTACAATCACGGGGCAACCTGCGGCCTTGGCGTGATTGATGGCTTCAATGGTCTGCGCCATGACTGAGTCATCGGCCGCAACGACAAGAATGACAATATCGGTGATATCGGCACCGCGCGAACGCATTTCGGTAAAGGCCTCATGGCCAGGCGTATCAATGAAGGTGATCAGATTTCCAGACTGAGTCTTGATCTGATAAGCACCAATATGCTGTGTGATGCCACCGGATTCACCAGCTGCCACATCGGTGCGGCGGATGGCATCCAACAGACTTGTCTTGCCGTGGTCAACATGACCCATGACTGTCACAACCGGCGGCCGTGGCTTGAGGCTTGCAGCCTCATCCTCAGCGCCTTCAAGACCGATTTCGACGTCTGACTCGGAAACACGCTGAACTTTATGTCCCAATTCCTGGGCAATCAGCTCGGCTGTTTCACCGTCAACAGTCTGTGTCGCCGTGGCCATGACGCCAAGCTTCATCAGTTCCTTGACCACATCAGCGGTACGCTCTGCCATACGGTTGGCCAGCTCGCCAACGGAGATGGTATCCGGAATGATGACTTCACGGATCTGTTTGACCTGCGGCTGGTCATCACGCATCCGCGCCTTTTCGCGCTGACGGCGAACCGAAGCCAGTGAACGCTGACGCTGACCATCACCGGACAGAGCCTGGGTAATGGTCATCTTGCCAGACTGACGACGTCCCGGACCATCGCGACGTGGTGCAGATGGACGGCGCGCAGGCACTTCTTCTGTCTGCCTGCGACGGCGGGTAAAGCTGTCATTTGCAGCATTACCAGCTGGAGCGGCACGCGGGCTGTCGGCTGGCTTGGCCTCAGCAGCACGGCGCGCGGCGATTTCGGAATGTTTCTGCGCTTCCTGTTCACGGCGGCGGCTTTCTTCAGCTTCAATTTCCTGAAGTTCAGCCAACTCCGCTGCACGGCGAGCAGCTACCGGATCAAGCGGCTCTTCTGGAGCTGCAGGCGCCTCAACTGGCACGGGCGCAGCTTCTTCAGGGGCTGCCTCAAGACTTTCCTGCACAGAGTCGGCAACCGGCGCTGCCTCTTCAGCAGGGATAGCAGTTTCAACAGTTTCAGCTGGGGCGGATGCAGCGGCCTCATCTGGCTTCTTCATACCTTCCTGAAGGGCACGGACGCGAGCGGCACGTTCCTGTGCCGTCAGACGGTCATCGGCGTCAGCAACCTCCGGCTGCGCAGGCGCCGCTGGCGGGGTCGCAGCTGGCGGTGCTGCAACCGGCTCATTCTTTGGTGTTGTCGCACGATGAGGCGAAGCAGGGGCTCGCTTCCGGCGCACCTCAACCTGAACAGTCCGACGTCCGGCACCTGCCGTATTCGTCCGAAGCTGGCCAGCATCAATGCCGCCGAGCGTCAGCCTGTTCCCTGACAGGCTGAGCTTTTTGGATTTACCGCTATCGTCGCTCATTATGAACCCTTTCCTGACCAGCCTCGGCCACCATCACATGGATCGATGATTTCCTCTGGTCGTTTGCGCATGGTGATACACCGGTATCACCCAGCCTGACAAGATGAAGACCGCGAAAAGGCCTCCAGCCGGTCAAGATCAGTCTTCAATTTTTCCAACATCCCTCTGGCGCCCCCACCACGCACGGCAGCAAAGGCGAGGCTTTCTCTCCCACAGATCTGGCCAAGATCGGTCGCAGTAAGCGCCCGGCTTGTCCAGTTCACATCAAGCTTTGAGGCTAGGCGCCTGCATTCTTTTTCAGACGCATCGGGAGCGGCCAGCAACCCGTCGAAAAGGCCTTCAGCCGCCAGTTTCCCTGCGCCACCAAGAAGGGCGCCTGCACGCCGGGCAAGAGACGCGCTGTCAGTCGCGCGCTTGTGCAGAAGGCTGGCAATAAGGTCTATGTCAGCCTCAATATCGCGAAATTCTGCAAAAATGGAACGTTTGAGCATGGATTTAGCCGCTGCCTTGCGAAGCATGACAGGGTCAATCGACACCCAGACGCCCCGTCCAGGCAATTTTTCGGCAAGATCGGCGACAGCAAAGCCATCTGGTCCGGCAACAAACCGGATCAGTTTCTCGCGGGGCAATGTCTGCCCGGTAACAATACAGCTACGCTCTGCCATACGCCGTCTCGAACCATGGCTCTAGCTGGTCGCTGGGGCGTCATCGCCCGCAGATCCATCGGCCTCGCCAGATGCATCATCGCCACCAGCTTCATCCTCGAACCAGTGCGCACGCGCAGCCATGATGATGTCACCAGCCTCGGTATCGTCCTCCAGGCCATGCTCTGACAGCATTTCCACGAGTTCTTCATTATCGAGGTCGGCAAGGTCATCAAGTGACAGTACGCCGTTCTCAGCAAGCTTCAGCATCATGCCAAGGCTGATATATTCGAAATTGCGAAGGTCATCCGAAACTTTAAGGGAATCCAGCGCATCATTAATGCGCTGCGCTTCACGTTCGACATATTCAACCGCACGTGACTGCAGTTCTTCCGCGATTCCTTCATCAAAGCCCTGGATTGTAGCCAGTTCTTCAATCGGCGTTTCCGCGATTTCTTCCGGCAGGACAAAACCCTCAGCGACAAGAAGATGCGCAATCACATCATCAATGTTCAGCGCTTCAATGAAACCGGTTGAGCGGGTACGGAATTCTTCCTGACGACGCTCACTTTCTTCGGCCTCGGTCAGGATGTCGATGTACCAGCCAGACAATTGTGAGGCCAGTCGCACATTCTGGCCACGGCGACCAATGGCGAGGCTCAACTGGTCGTCAGGAACCACAACTTCCATCCGGCCAGCGACCTCATCCATGACAACTTTGGCAACCTCTGCGGGCGCCAACGCGTTCACGACGAAGGAGGCAGGCTCCTCAATCCAGGGAATGATTTCAACCTTTTCACCCTGAAGTTCGCCAACAACGGCCTGTACGCGGCTGCCGCGCATACCAACACAAGCACCGACGGGATCGATTCCCGGATCCTTAGACAAAACGGCAATTTTGGCCCGGCTGCCTGCTTCGCGGGCAACACCCTTAATCTCGATGATGCCATCATAGATTTCAGGCACTTCCTGCGTAAACAGCTTAGCCATGAATTCGTTACAGGCGCGCGACAGGAAAATCTGCGGGCCACGTGGCTCTTCGCGAACATCAATGATATAGGCCCGCACGCGATCACCCTGGCGCAGATTTTCGCGCGGGATCATTTCTTCACGGCGGATGACCGCTTCAGCGCGGCCAAGATCAACCGTGATCGAATAGCTTTCGGCGCGCTTGACCGTACCAACAACAATCTCGCCAACCCGATCCTTATATTCGAGATACTGGCGGGCGCGTTCAGCATCGCGCACCTTCTGCGAAATGACCTGCTTCGCTGTCTGCGCGGCGATCCGGCCAAATTCGATAGGCGGGAGCGGCTGACGCCAGAAATCACCAACAGCCAGAGGGGGGGTCTGACGCGCACCTTCAGCAGCATTCATCTGCGTCGCATCGTCTTCGACTTCCTCAACCACTTCAATCCAGCGTTCCAGCGAAATCGCGCCAGACTTGCGGTCGATCATTGCACGGATGTCGCGATCAAGTCCGTATTTGGCCCGGCCAGCCTTCTGGATGGCCTCTTCCATGGCGAGGATGACTTCCTCTCGCTCAATCGATTTTTCACGGGCCACCACGTCGGCGACCTGGATCAGCTCAAGGCCTGGGATCGATGAAGTATCCATTTTGCGTTACCTGCTCTTCTTGCTGGTCTGTTGTTTTACACTTGGTGCGGTATTGCTTACTGTTGTCTTGCGCTTTCCCGCACCAGAATTTCGCTCGGGTCGATACGCCCAGAGTCAATCTCGTCAAATCCAAAGGCAAATCTGCCAAAACTTGTCTCAATGATGACTTTGCCATCCTCATCAAGGCCACCAAGCCGACCATTGAAGCGTTTACGCCCATCAAGCATGAAACGCAGCGTGATCTTGGCAAGCTCACCGCTGAAACGGGTATAATCCTCAAGCCGTGTCAGCGGTCGGTCGATACCTGGCGAACTAACTTCAAGCGTATATGCGCTGGCAATCGGATCCTCAACTTCCAGCAAAGCGGAAATGTTGCGGCTCAGCGTTTCACAGTCTTCAACCGTCATTTCACGGTTTTCGACCGGTTCAGCCATGATTTGCAGCTGTGCCCGCCCAGTCTTTGCCCCAGAAAACAGAATGCGGACAAGCCGAAAGCCAAGGTCTTCAACCGTGCCTTCGATAATCTGACTGATCCGTGATTCAACCACGATGATAGTATCCCATCCTCAAGACGCATAATTTCGGCAATAAAAAAGTGGGCCAGCGGCCCACCGTCTCAATCCGACAGCATGTATTTGCATAACGTATAGCCAGCGTGACGCCAAAAGGCAAGCAGCTAGTCAGGCAAGCGGGAAAAGATGAACCAGTTGGGGACCCGATCCTCGCGTTCAGCTTTCATCATGTAGCGTGTGTCGACAAGTTCAGCAGGTTGCTCGCGCCAGTCCTGTGGACGACGGGCAGTCCAGGCAAATTTTGGATGTGTCACCGCCGACTGCAACAGCCATCCTTTGGCAACCGAATGGTCGCTCGCCAGCACCAACCTGCCTCCTGGACGAATCAATCGGGCCAGTTCACCCAGAACATCCGGAGCCAGAATCCGGCGTGCCGCATGTCGTTTCTTTGGCCAGGGATCAGGGAAGAGAACATAGGCGCCTGCCAGGAGTCCATCCGGCATAGCTGACATGATCAGGCGAACATCATCATCCCAGATGCGAATATTTGGCAGGCCCTGATTGTCAATGTGGCGCACAAGGCTGGCAACACCATTGATGAAGGGCTCGGCACCAATAAAACCATGATGTGGGCGGGCCGCTGCCATTGCGGCCAGATTTTCGCCTCCGCCAAAGCCGATTTCCAGGAACAGATCCTCTGGTGATGTTGCAAACTGATCGATCGCTGCGCGTTCCGGATCAAACCGAAGGTTGGGCAGCTGACGATCATAAAGATCCTGCACAGTCGCGCGCAATTTGCGGCCGCGGCGGCGACCGTAGAAATTTGGCTTGTCGTCAGGAAAATGTGCCACGTTTGGTTTGCCTGCGGTCGCAGCTCAGCAAGTGAGGCTGGCAGGCATGCCCGCCAGCCTGATGAATATTTTTAGACGGATGCGGCCAGTTTTTCGGCCAAATCAGTGGCTTCCCAGCTAAACGTGCCAGGCCCTGCTTCACCAGCTGTCCGACCAAAATGGCCATAGGCTGCCGATGGGGCATAGATTGGTTTGTTCAGGCCAAGATGCTCACGAATATTACGCGGCGTCAGCGGCATCGCAGCGACAAGCGCGTCCTGAAGCTTGGCATCGCTGACTTTGCCGGTGCCGTGGGTATTTGCATAAACGGAAACAGGCTCGGCAACGCCAATCGCATAGGCCAGCTGAATGGTGCAGCGGTCTGCCAGACCGGCAGCCACAACATTCTTGGCAAGGTAGCGCGCAGCATAGGCTGCTGAACGGTCGACCTTTGTGGGATCTTTCCCTGAGAACGCGCCACCGCCATGCGGGGCCGCACCTCCATATGTGTCAACGATGATCTTGCGGCCGGTCAGGCCTGCATCACCATCTGGGCCTCCGATAACAAAATTGCCGGTTGGGTTAACCAGAAGGTCATCTGCACTAACCATCCAGCCTTCAGGCAGGATGTCGGCAATGACCGGGGTCACCAGACGGCGGATATCATCCTGGCTGGCCGCGGCGGCATGCTGGGTCGACAGAACCACCTTATGCGCACCTGTCGGGTTACCATCTTCCCCATAGACGAGTGTTACCTGACTCTTCGAGTCGGGACCCAGAATGGAGTCAGCGTCCGCTTTGCGGATTTCGGCAAGCCGCTTGAGGATCTGATGCGAATAGTGAATGGCGGCTGGCATCAGCACATCGGTCTCACGGCAGGCATACCCAAACATCAGACCCTGATCACCAGCGCCCTCTTCCTTGGCATCACCTTCGTCAACGCCCATTGCGATGTCAGTTGACTGCTCATGGAGATAATTCTGAAATTCGAAATGCGCATGATGGAACTTTTCCTGCTCATAACCGATATCGGCGATAGCGCCGCGAACCGCGCCTTCAATAGAGCCAAGAATGCCAGGCAGTTTGTCAGCAGATGCACGAACCTCACCGCCAATTACAACACGGTTTGTAGTGGCAAAGGTCTCACACGCCACGCGCGCTTCGGCTTCCTGCGAAAGAAACAAATCTAGAACTGTGTCGGAAACACGGTCACACACCTTGTCTGGATGGCCCTCAGACACTGATTCCGATGTAAAAAGGTAGGACATTCTTTTCTCCATTGTGTCGGATTGGTTTCTACTGCCCTATTGCACCCTTGCGGTCAAGACGAATGGCAATGACACCTAGAACCAAAATCAATAGAAAAACTGGCCCAGAACGCCATCTGGCAAACAAGGTAGGGGGCATAGGCTCTGGGAGATCCACATCCACAAAGCCGGTTTCATTCAAGTCGATCTGCGCCAGTGTGCGCCCGACTCCGTCAAACGCAGCAGAAACACCGGTATTGGCAACACGTATGACGGTAATACCTTCTTCAACACCCCGCATTCTGGCCTTGGCAAGATGCTGCCAGGGACCTGGCGTATTTCCGAACCAGGCATCATTGGTCAGATTGACCAGAATGTCGGGGCGCGGCCCCTGGGATATCATCTTCGGGAAAATGGTCTCATAGCAGATCTGAACCTGGATCAGACCATATCCCGGGAGATCGAACACCACATTTTCATCGGCCGGTGAGAAATCCACCGGGCCAGCAAGCGCATCAGCAAATGGCAGCCACGACCGAAACGGCACAAATTCGCCAAATGGAACAAGTCGGCGTTTTGAATAGAGTGCCTCCACTTCACCCGAAGGCCTGACAAGGGCGGCTGAATTGAACAGCCTGCCAGTCTCATCAAACCGCGGCACGCCGGTGATCATCCAGCCGTCAAATGGCAGGGCCGACCATACTGTCTCCTTAAACAGCACGGCCTCGCGGTCCAGCAAACCGGCAAAGGCCGTTTCGGGCCATATGATCAGCTGGGGAACCGGCACTTGATCGCGTGACAGGCGACGTAGCCGGTCGAGATGGTCTGGCCGCAGATCTCGGCGCCATTTCTCATGCTGAGGTACGGCAGGCTGCACCAGCCGGACCTGATGAGGTGCATGAACCATGTCAGCTTCAGTCACGTCTGTCGGCATTGTCCGGTGCAGCCTGATCATCCCATAGCCGGCAATAAGCGGCAGAATGATGATTGCAGCCAATGCCAGCCTGCCCATACCCGCGCGCCATAGCGCCGGGGCTATCGCAACAAGCAGCGCCAGAAAGGTCAGGCCATAGAGCCCAACAAGGCTGGCCCCCTGCAACAGCGATATGTGTGCCGAAAACAGATATCCTGGTGCATTCCAGGGAAATCCCGTGGCAACATATCCGCGGGCCCATTCGGCCAAACCCAGAAAAAATACAAACCAGACCAGCCGTGATGGTGCATTTCGACCTATGCGGTAGGCTAACGCCGCAGCCGGCATCCAAAACAGCGCAAGAAGTGCCGGAAGCCCGATCAACGCAAGGGGCAACAACGGCCAGTGCCCCGTATCTCCCATGACAAACGACAGGGAAATCCACCAGCTGGACGCAAGAAACCAGCCAAATCCAGCAAGACCGCCATGAAGCGCCGCCACCGACATCGTCGGCGATGATGCCATTTTCAGAGCCGGGACAGACAGGAAAGCAATCAGCGGTACAACCCCGAATGGGGGCAGACATAATGAGGCCAGCATACCGGATGCCATGGACAGAACAGCAACGCGGAATGACAGGCCATGGGTGAGTTTTCTGACCCGTTCCCTCAGCATGGCCAGCACTGTCCAGCGCCTATTCGGCAACAGGCTGGTCCGGACGGGGCACACCCCTGATCTTCAGCAGAGAAAGCCGGCGAGGGTCACCTTCGACAACCTCAAACTGCAATCCAGACGGATGCCGCACAACTTCGCCGCGTCCCGGCACACGTCCTGCCACCGCACAGACAAGCCCACCAAGCGTATCAATCTCGTCACGGTCATCTTCCTCCAGAAGCTGTCCAGTCAGATCTTCGAGTTGCTCAACCTCAAGCCGTGCTTCCGCCAGAACCGTGCCGTCCTCATTGAAGACCATCTGAGGCTGCACCGTCTGGTCATGCTCATCTTCAATCTCGCCAACAATTTCCTCGACCAGATCTTCAATGGTTATCAGCCCGTCAACCCCGCCAAACTCATCAACAACAAGTGCCAGATGGCGGCGGCGGAGACGCATCTCATGAAGCAGGTCGAGCAGTCTGATGGTCGGCGCCACAAACAAAGCCGGGCGGAGCAGACTGTCAATATCAGGCTCGGTTCCCGCATAAAGATGTGCAAAGACATCCTTGATGTGAATGATACCGGCAATATCATCGAGCGTATCTCGGCGGACCGGTAGGCGACTGTGATTGGCTGCCGTCATCTGCGCGATGATTTCAGAGAAACTCTCAGACAGGCTGACCGACACAATATCTGCGCGCGGAATCATCACATCCGACGCATTCAGGTCCTGAAGCCCAAGAATGTTTCGAAGGAGCGCTTCCTCGTGATGATCAAAACTGGCCTGATCCGTCGCCGCATCGGCAAGCAGGTTTTCCAGCTCGTCGCGACGCGAAGATGGCTGGTTCAAACTTGGAATAATGAAGGAGAACAAGCGCCGCAACATCACACCTGCTCCGCAATTTCGGACAAGGACGCTGTTCCGCCAGAGGCCGGTTCATAGGGGTTGGCTATTCCCATGCCAGCAAGAATCGAAATCTCGGCAGCTTCCATGATGTCAGCCTCATCATCCTCTTCATGATCATGTCCAAGAAGATGAAGGACGCCATGCACCCAAAGATGCGTCACGTGATCAATCAATGCCTTTGCTTCAACCTCCGCCTCGCGGCGCACCGTCTCCGCGGCCATGGCAATCTCGCCCACACTCATCATATCAGGACCGCCCGGCATGTCTGAGTCCTCAGGAAAGGACAAAACGTTCGTCGCGCTGTCCTTACCTCGAAACGCGTGATTCAGTTCGGCAATGCGCATGTCATCACATAGCAGCCCGCCAATGCAGGACGGCGGGTGCGACAGGGCATCAAATGTCATATCGGTGGCTTTACAGAAGCTGTCTTTTGCACGGTCAGTGTCAGTCTGAGACCAAACACGGCTATCGATCAGCATTTCGAGATGACTTCCGCCATCAGTCGTCCAGATTTCGGATCTCAGTGTATCGTCTTCCGGACTGTCAGGCTCCAGGGGCGTATCGCTCATGGCGGTGATATATCGACTCCAAGACGGTTCATATCGCCTGCGAAAAACAAATTGCGGGCGCTTTCACTCATTTGGACTGATTTTGATCAATCTGTCCAGTCGGCAAGATGCCGAAATAAGAGGCCGGGATCATTTGCTTTCATATGCCTGCAGAATTCTGGCCACAACCGGATGGCGCACAACATCCTTGCCAGACAGGTGAATGATGCCAATCCCCTCAACATTATCCAGTCGTTCAACAGCATCGGCCAGACCAGACGGCTGTCCATCGGGAAGATCAACCTGGCTGAGGTCACCGGTGATCACCATGCGGGAATTCTGGCCAAGTCTTGTCAGCACCATTTTCATCTGCACAGGCGTGGTGTTCTGCGCTTCATCGATAATCACGTAGGATTCGCTCAGCGTACGACCCCGCATGAAAGCAAGCGGTGCAATCTCGATCTCACCGCTGACCAGCATGCGGTCAACCTTGTCGGCTGGCATCATGTCATAGAGCGCGTCATAGAGCGGGCGTAAATAAGGATCGACTTTTTCCTTCATGTCGCCTGGCAGAAATCCGAGCCGTTCACCAGCTTCAACAGCAGGACGGGACAGGAC
>WTJS01000002.1 GCA_011524735.1 Alphaproteobacteria bacterium | reverse complement strand
ATGTAATAGCCGGTATAGCTGTTGGTAGCCGGATCTTTCATGGTCATCGGGTTCCAGGCCCCTGTGGTGCCAACCTTCCGGACGCCACCTGAAAGAATGTCCTGAAAAGCAGATTCAGCATGTGCCCGTAGCGCCGACAGCATTGTTGCGTCCGCTGCAATGGCAAACGTTTTGAGTTTCATGGGTAGGTTCCTCTTTTTCCGGATGCGTTGGACAAAGTCGCAAAATGATAGCTTGGGGTGCGACATTCTGTCATTTAGAATTTCCTAACACATGGTCACTTGATGGTGTTCTTGCAACCGCTGGAAATAAATTTATCTCTGAAATGGTTTGTATCGGATCCTGACATTGCACCTTTGAGCTATCTCTGATCTGATGCGGCCCCTTAGAAAAGTTGGGAAACTATGACACTTTCTACCCCGTCGTCATCACCGCAGCCCTTCATTCAGCTCTGCAACGTTGACAAGTTTTTTGGCGGTTTTCAGGCCTTGAAGGATGTGTCCTTGGACATTCAGCTTGGTCAGAAGATTGTTATTTGTGGACCATCCGGATCTGGTAAGTCGACTGCTATCAGGTGCATAAACCGGTTAGAGGCTCACGACGCAGGTACCATCGCGATTGATGGGGTGACAATTGATGACAGCGCTGCGGCGCGTGCAGTGCTGCGAAATAATGTCGGCATGGTATTTCAGCAGTTCAATCTGTTCCCGCACCTATCCATTCTGGAAAATTTGACCCTGGGACCTGTCAGGGCACGGGGTATGGCGCCGGCAGCGGCCCGCGAACTGGCTGAATATTACCTTGAGCGGGTAAAAATTCCCGAACAGATCAACAAATTCCCGACACAGCTGTCTGGCGGCCAGCAGCAGCGTGTGGCGATTGCACGGGCCCTTTGCATGGAGCCGAAGATCATGCTGTTCGATGAGCCGACTTCTGCACTTGACCCTGAAATGATTGCTGAGGTGTTAGAGGTTATTGAAGAGCTGGCTGCAAGCGGCATGACCATGATTTGTGTGACCCATGAGATGGGATTTGCGGGCCATGTTGCTGACAGGATGGTGTTCATGGATCATGGCCGTATTGTCGAAATGGCCCCGCCCGAACAGTTTTTCTCGGCTCCGGAAAGTGATCGCTGCAAGACCTTTTTGCAGCAGATCCTGCGCAATTAAAGGGAGATGATGATGTTCAGATCTCTTTTTCTGATTGCCATTGTGAGCTTGCTGTCGGGTTGCTCCAGCGGAACATGGGGATGGTATGTGGTCGATCCATCAACCCCGGCCGGCCAGCGCAACCTGTGGTTTCTGATCGACGGGCTTTATTACACCATCGCGCTGTCGGTTACGGCGATCCTGATCTCGATTTTTCTGGGATTGATTGTGGCGCTCCCTGGGCTTGCGCGTCAGCGTCCACCGCGCATGTTCAACCGTGTCTATGTTGAACTTGTGCGTGCCGTTCCCATTCTGGTGCTGATCCTATGGGTCTATTACGGCCTGCCGCAGGTGGCTGATATTTCGATTTCGGTGTTCTGGGCTGGCGTCCTGGCTTTGGCAATCTCAGACAGTGCCTTCCAGGCGGAGATTTTCCGCGCAGGCATTCAGTCGATTGATCGGGGTCAGCATGAAGCTGCGCATTCAATTTCGCTGACCTATGCCGACAAGATGCGTTATGTGATCCTGCCACAGGCAATCAAGCGGATTCTGCCGGCGCTTGGTAACCAGCTTGTATATATGCTGAAGATGTCGTCACTGGTATCGGTCATTGGCATGGAAGAGCTTACCCGCCGTGCCAATGAACTGGTGGTGACTGAATACCGCCCGCTGGAAATCTATACCGTGCTTGTGCTGGAATATCTGGTTCTGATCCTTGTGGTGTCCGCAGGCGTACGGTGGCTTGAGCTTCGGCTTGCTGCCAACGACACGCGCTAGCCATCCTGCCCATCAATCGCGAGATTTGAAGAGATGAAAGAGCTACCAACAAGCATCCGTGGACGCGTGCAATATCTCGCCGCTCGAGATGATGGCGCGGCGGTTTATCACGCTTCTCAGGCAGGCGGAGATGCCGCGGATCATGATGGTCAGTATGAATGGCACGAGGTGGACATCCATAACGCCCGTGATCAGGATCTGAGCCTTGACCGAGAAGGTTTCGCCCTTGCCCGTCATGACAGTGCTGTGAATGACTTTGAAGATGACTCCCAGCTTGCTGATATCTATGACTCTGAGGCAAAGGCGCTGATCATGAGCCTAACAGGTGCGCGCCGGGTTGAAGTTTTCGACCATACGCGTCGTGCCGCAAGTGATAGGCTGCGCCGTTCCAAGGTAATGCGTGAGCCGTCAGCCGTGATCCATAATGATTACACGCAGTGGTCTGCCGAAAAGCGGCTTCTTGAGCTGATGCCGGACGAGGCAGAAAGGCTTCTGGCCGGGCGGTTTGCCATTATCAATATCTGGCGGTCCATTTCCGGATATGTTGAAACGGATCCTCTCGCATTCTGTGACAGCAAGTCTCTTGCCGAAGGTGATCTCGTCGAGGTCACCCGCCAGAGTAATGAACGTATTGGTCAGATTCAGATGGCGCATTTCAATCCAGCACATCGATGGGCCTATTTCCCACGCATGGCGATGGATGAAGTGGCGCTGATCAAAACCTATGATTCAGCGCGAGATGGGCGGACCCGCTTTACCATCCACACAGCTTTCACCGACCCGATGTCGGCAGCTGATGCACCGCCGCGCCAGAGCATCGAAACACGCTGCTTTGTCTTCTTCTAGATCTTGCGGCTGACCGCCTATGCATCTTGAAAGCTGCCCTCTGTGATGCGATTTATCAGACAGGAACGATAAAAGGGTAAAGCAATGAAACTTGTCCGTTTTGGTGAGTCTGGTCAGGAGGCCCCGGGTCTGATTGATAATGCCGGTCTGTTGCGCGACTTATCGGGTCATGTCAGCGACATTGACGGCCGGTCACTGGCTCCTGCCGCGCTGGATGCACTGCGGGCAATTGACACTGCCAGCCTGCCTGTTGTTGAGGGAGCTCCGCGGTTGGGACCGTGTATTGGATCCGTTGGCAAGTTCGTCTGTATTGGGCTCAATTATCACGATCATGCGCGGGAAACCGGCAATGCCATCCCCGAATATCCGATCGTGTTTTTGAAAGCCAACTCGGCGATCAACGGACCTTACGACAACGTCGTGCTGCCACGGGACTCGCGCTATTCCGACTGGGAAGTGGAGCTTGGTGTCGTCATTGGTACTGCTGCCAAATATGTTGATGAGGATCAGGCCCTTGACCATGTCGCTGGATATTGTGTGGTCAATGACGTGTCGGAGCGCAAGTTCCAGACCAAACTGTCCGGTCAGTGGACGAAGGGTAAATCCTGCGACACCTTCGGGCCGCTGGGGCCATGGATGGTCACGGCTGACGAGATTCCTGATCCGCAAGCCCTGCAGCTGACTCTTGATGTGAATGGTGTTCGTCGTCAGGACGGCAACACGAATGATATGATTTTTTCGGTTCGCACCATTATCGCGCATCTATCGCAACTGATGACTTTGCATCCAGGTGATATCATTGCCACTGGCACACCTGCTGGCGTTGGATCCGGGATCAAGCCTGAGCCTGTGTTTCTGCGGGACGGTGACGAAATGATCGTGTCGATCGAAGGTCTGGGACAGCAACAACAGAAAGTAGTAGCTGACAGTTAGGCCGCTACCGCACCGATATTTGCAAAGGAGGGGGAGCCATTTGCACAGCCACGCTGGTCATTAGCCAGCGGAAAGGACTGTATGATGACGCACTCCATCTCCATTTGCTGGTTCCGTCAGGATTTACGGCTTGCCGACAACCCGGCCCTCTGTGCTGCCGCGGCAGCTGGGCAGGTGGTGCCTGTTTTTATATTGGATGACGTTAATGCAGGCGACGACGCCATTGGCGCTGCCAGCCGCTGGTGGCTTCATCATTCGCTCACCGCATTGAAAGAAGCCCTTGGAGATAGTCTGTATGTCGCCGCGGGAAACGCGCTTAACCTCCTGCCGCAGCTGGCAAAGGACCTTGGCGCGACATCCGTGCATTGGAACCGGGCCTATGAACCATGGCGTATTGATCGCGATAGCCAGCTGAAATCTGAGCTTCAGGATTCCGGAATTGAGGCCGTTAGCCACAATGGCGCACTTCTCTGGGAACCTTGGGAAGTGCAGAAAGGTGATGGCACACCCTATAAAGTGTTCACGCCATTCTATCGTCGGGGCTGTCTCGCCGCCGCACCGCCGCGCAAGCCGCTAGCTGTCCCACAGATGGAGCTTGCCGCCAGTATTCCTGCCAGCACTATTGATGATCTTGAACTACTTCCTAACCAGGGCTGGGGCGAGGTGCTGTCACCGCACTGGCAGATCGGTGAGTCCGGCGCCATGGCGCGCCTTCATGCCTTTCTTGATGACGGTCTGACTGGATATAAGGATGGCCGTAACCTGCCTGCGGCACCGCACGTTTCGCGCTTGTCGCCACATCTTCATTGGGGCGAACTTTCAGTGAATCAGGTTTGGACGGCGGCGCGCGCGCGTACAGATCTTCCCGAAAGCGATGTTGATAATTTCTGTTCTGAGCTTGGCTGGCGCGAATTCTCGCACTCCTTACTGTTTTACAATCCAAATTTGAAGCGACAGAATCTACAGACAAAATTCGACAGATTTGAGTGGCGAGAAGATGCAGACATGCTGCGCGCCTGGCAACGGGGCCAGACAGGCATTCCTTTTGTTGACGCGGCCATGCGTGAGCTTTGGCAGACAGGCTACATGCACAATCGTATGCGTATGGTTACTGGCTCCTTTCTTGTGAAGAATTTGCGGCTCCACTGGCATCATGGGGAGGCATGGTTCTGGGACTGCCTTGTTGATGCAGACCATGCCAACAACAGTGCGTCCTGGCAGTGGATAGCCGGGTGTGGGGCTGATGCTGCGCCCTATTTCAGGGTATTCAATCCGGTAGGGCAGGCTGAGAAATTCGATGCTAAAGGCGATTACATTCGCCGTTTTGTGCCTGAGCTTGCAGAGCTTCCCAATAAATATCTGTTCGCGCCCTGGACGGCACCATCGCTGATTCTGCAAGGCGCTGGGGTCAGGCTTGGCGAGACCTACCCAAGACCCGTTGTGGATCTGAAGATATCGCGTGAGGAGGCACTTGCTGCCTTTCAGAAGCTTCGCGCACCGGAGGCGTCATGAGCGGCACCCTTCGCCTCATCCTCGGTGATCAGCTGAGTCGCTCGCTCGCCAGTCTTACTGATATCAATAAGGCGGTTGATACGGTTCTCATGGTTGAGGTGATGGAAGAAGTCACCTATGTCCGGCACCATAAGAGGAAAATTGCTTTTCTGTTCTCGGCGATGCGTCACTTTGCTGAGGAGCTTCGTGCCGAGGGTATCACCGTTGATTATGTGCACCTTGATGATGCCGACAATAGGGGCAGTTTTGCTGGCGAAGTGGTCCGCGCCGTGGCGCGTCATGGTTCGCAGCGACTGGTCTTAACCGAACCTGGAGAGCATCGCGTCCTTCAGGCCATGCGTGACTGGCAGGATGAACTTGGCATTGACGTAGAAATTCGCACCGACACGCGGTTCATGTGTCCGCCTGAGATGTTTGCTGACTGGGCGGACGGCCGTAAGCAGCTTCGCATGGACTTCTTCTATCGCGAGATGCGGCGCAAATATAATATCTTGATGGAGGGCAAGGAGCCTGTCGGCGGCAAATGGAACTATGACGCTGAAAACCGGGAATCGCCGGACCTTTCGCTACAGGTGCCGGCCCCGACCAGCTTTGCGCCCGATACCATCACCACTGAAGTTCTGACACTGGTTGAAGATCGCTGTGCCAATCATTTTGGTGATCTTGCCGATTTCGGGTTTGCGGTGACCCGTGATCAGGCCCTTGCCGTGCTTGATCACTTCATTGCTGAAAGGCTGCCACTTTTTGGCACCTATCAGGATGCGATGATTGCCGATGAGCCGTGGATGTATCACAGCCATATCGGCTTTTATCTGAATTGTGGTCTCCTTCTGCCTGCAGAGGCAGTACAGGCGGCAGAGGCAGCCTGGGTGACAGGTCATGCTCCACTGAATGCTGTTGAGGGTTTCATTCGACAAATTCTAGGGTGGCGAGAATTCGTTCGTGGCATCTATTGGCTGAAAATGCCCAGCTATGCAGATCGGAATTTTCTGGGTGCTGAACGCGGATTGCCGGAGTTCTACTGGACCGGTGAGACCGCCATGAACTGCATGAAACAGTCCATCGACCAGACGCGCCGCTACGCTTATGCACATCATATTCAGCGTCTGATGGTGCTTGGTAATTTTGCGCTGCTGGCCGGCATTGATCCGCGATACGTCAATGAATGGTATCTGGTGGTCTATGCTGATGCCTATGAGTGGGTTGAGCTTCCGAATGTGTCCGGCATGGTGTTGTTTGCAGATGGAGGCTACCTGGCCAGTAAGCCCTATGCAGCTGGCGGGGCCTATATCAATCGTATGTCGAACTATTGCAGCAATTGCCGGTACAAGGTGGCGAAGAAGGCCGGAGATGAGGCCTGTCCGTTCAATTATCTCTATTGGGACTTTCTGATCCGGAACCGAGACAAGCTTGGTAATAACGCAAGGCTTGGCATGATTTACCGATCGCTCGACAAGATGTCCGATGATCGTGTGGCTGAAATCCAGGCAGATTCCAGCCGGTTTCTTGCCACGCTTGGCTGACCAGTATCCAAGGAGGATGCGAAGATGATGAGAAAGACAAAGTCGGGATGGGCCCGTCGTTTTGGCGGAGTAGCCGTGACGGCCACAGTGCTGATGGGGTTGCTTGTTGGTATTTCGGCCTGTGCCCAGCGCGACGTTGCCAGCCTTGCTGATCGCCAGCCGACATTGGACTTGGAAGGCTTCTTTGAAGGTGAAAGCATCGCCTATGGAATTTTTGAAGACAGGTTCGGCAATTTACGCCGTCAGTTCAGGGTGAACTTGACCGGTACTGTCGACGGCAACACGCTGACGCTGGCAGAGGACTTTCTTTACGATGATGGAGAGCGGGCTGACCGCACCTGGGTCATTCGTCGCATCGGCACGGATGAAGACGGAAGCATCCTCTATGAAGGGAATGCTGCTGACGTGTCAGGTACTGCCAGGGGGCGGGTGGCAGGTAACGCATTGAACTGGGAATATGATGTTGTCCTTGATATGTCGGGGCAGTCGCTTCAGGTGCATTTTGACGACTGGATCTATCGTCAGGACGAAGATGTTGCCATCAACCGTGCCTTCATCAGCAAATTCGGTGTGGAGATCGGGTCGGTGACGATTGTCTTCCTGCGAGGAAGGGCCGCAGCAGCGGTGGGACCACTAGATCTGGAAAACTGGCCGAGCTCCCTGGGGAATTGATCGATGCGCTTCATCCGCTCTTTATCGTTTGTTGTCGTCGGTCTTGCTCTGGTGGTTCTGGCGGGTTTTCAGAGCCCTGCGCTGGCGGATAATCCACCGCGGCAGGTGCCTGACGCCAAGCTTGTTGGCGAAGCGCGTTTTGAGATTTTCTTCTTCAAAATCTATGATGCCCAACTTTTTGCGCCCGATGGTGTCTATGATCCACGAGGCGTTTATGCGCTGCGACTTAACTATTTGGTAGATGCCAAGGAAGACCGCATCATCAAGCAGACTGTTAAGGAAATGAAGCGCATGAAGGCCGCAAGCCATGCCAAGATTGAGAGCTGGGTTCCAGTTATGGAGAAGGCCTTTATCGATATGGATGAAGGGTCTTTTGCAGACTTCATCCGCCTGGCGGATGGAACTCTGACATTGGCTGCGAATGGGAAGGAAATCAGTCGTATCGAAGATAAGCGGCTTGTGCGTGCCTTGATGAACATTTGGCTTGGCAAAAAGGTGCGAGATGAGGAATTCCGGGATAAACTGATAGGGCGCGCCGGATGAAGCTCGGGGCATTCTTCTTTGAAATTCTGCCTCTTTTGGCTTTTTTCGTCGGATATCAGTATCTTGGCCTGATTGCTGCTGCCGCGTTGTCAGTTGCCTGTGGCGGGGCTGTTCTTGCTGTCGCCTGGTTTCAAGACAGACGTGTGGCCGCCTTCCCCTTGTTTTCGCTGGCCTTGTCAGCAGCATTTACCGCCGCATCATGGCTGGTTGGTGACGGCATTTTCATCAAGATCCAACCTACCATATTCAATGGCCTATTTGCCGTGGTTCTGCTTGGTGGGCTGATCCGGGGACGAGCCATGATGCGCCTGTTCTTTGAACGTCAGTTCGCTTTGACTGACAGGACATGGGTACAGTTAAGTTTCCGCTGGGGATGTTTTTTCCTGGTGCTGGCGGTAGCGAACGAGCTGGCCTGGCGTTTGATGGATGAATCTGGCTGGGTGACCTACAAGACCTTCATCGCTGCTCCGGCAAGTGCTCTATTCATGCTGGCCCAACTGCCACTGACCCTGCGGGGTCGGGTTGTGCCATCACCGCAAATCAAAACATAACGACGCGTGTCAGTACGGAATGATGCTGCCATCATAGGCAATCAGGCTGCCGCTTTGCACTGGGGTGGCCTGGTCCACGACATCCCAGAGGCATCCTGCTGAATAGTCGACCGCAAATAGCTTGCCGTCCGGGACATTGCCCTGAAATGGTTTGGACAGGTCGGTATCCACGGTGCCAGGGTGCAGGGTCAGAACGGTGGCATTGGGATTGGTCCGGCCAAGCTCGATGGATAGGGTTCGCATCAGTTGGTTGAGCGCTGCCTTGCTGGCGCGGTAGCTGTACCAGCCGCCAAGTCTGTTATCCGAAATTGACCCGACACGCGCCGAGATTGCGGCATAGCGCAGCGGATGATCTCCCTTCATCAGCGGCCATAATTCACGTGCCATCAGGATCGGGCCAAAGGCGTTGGTGGCATGTAATGTCATCAGAGCGTCGGGATCAATGTCCGCGATCCGTTTCTCCGGGCGTATCGTGTCACGGCGTAACATGCCTGCTGTGAAGATGGCGCGATCAAGGCGGGGTATGATGCCCCGAATTTCCTGTCCTGCCGCTGCTACAGAGTCGGGGCTTGTGACATCAAGGGAAACCCAGGTGATGGTTGGATTCTGGCCCAACTCAGAAAATCCTTCACTGGCCAGCGGGTCACGGGCAGTCAGGATAAGCCGCTCCGCCCCTGCGGCAATTGCGCGGCGGGCAAGCCCAAGGCCAATGCCGCGGCCTGCTCCCTGTATCAAAACATTCATCTAAAGCCCTCAAGTCGGTGTCTGTTTGCAGATGTGGGGCACCATTCCTATCTCTACAAGACACGCTGATGGGAGTTTGCCATGTTTCGTACTGCTCGGATGATAAAGATCCTGTTGCCGGTCCTGCTTCTGGTAGCGCATGTCCTGCCGCTTTCATCGAATGCACATGCCACCGACTTAGTCATGCCGGACCCGTCAATTTCACCTGAGGAAGTTGTTGCTATTCAGATGAAGGCGTTGCAATTCAACGATAACCCCATCCCTGATTTTGGCATCGCTCAGACATGGTCCTTTGCGCACCCTCGGAATCGGGCGATGACAGGTCCACTGGAAAGATTTGGCACGATGCTGAAAGGGCCCGCCTATGGCATGATGCTGAATCATGCCAGCCATCGCATTGTGCCCGTTGCTGGCGATGGTGAGGTCGCGAATTTCGACGTGTTCATGGAAACAGGCGGTGGCCGCATGGTGTATTTCAGCTGGACGGTTGAGCTGGTGTCCGGTGGTGAATACGACAATTGCTGGATGACAGTTGCTGTTTCGATGCCTCGAGATGCTGGTCAGCAGAGCTAGGCCTCGTCGCCTTTCGACGGTTGTGTCTGGCGGCGTTCGCGCGCCAGGGTGAACAACCCTGCTGCCACAATCATAGCAGCCCCGAACAGCATGGCTGGGGTCACCGGGTCCCCAAAGCCGAAATGGCCAATCGCGGCTGAGACCAGCATGCCAAAATAGGCAAAAGGCTGCAGCAAGCTGGCTTCGGCTTGTTCAAGGGCCTTGATCAACAGAAAGTGCCCAGCCACACCAGTAATACACAACGCTGCCATCCACCCCCAATCACCGCCAACCGGCGGGTTCCACGCAAATGGCGCAACCAAGGTCATAGCTATTGCCCCAGCCACGCCGGTCCAGAAAAAGCTTGTTTCAGCACTATCTGTCCGCCCCGCAATGCGCGTAAGGATGCCGTAAAGTGCAAATTGGACCGCACCCAGAACTGGTAGAATGATTTGAGGGCTGAGAAGTGAGGCTTGTGGGTCAAGAGCAATGGCGACTCCGACAAAGCCAATGGCAATGGCAAGCCATCGGCGCCAGCCCACACGTTCGCCTAGAAATGGTACGGACATGGCGGCAATCATGAGTGGATAGCTTGCAAAGACCACCTGCCATCCAACGAGCCCGACAATTGTAAAACCATAGATGGCCGTGCAGATCTGAGTTACCAGCAAAATTCCGCGGAAGATCTGCAGCGCTGGCCGTGATGTTCGTGCAACGCTAACGATACCCCCTTCGCGTGTGGCGCTAAATCCGAGCACAAACAGCATGAAGAACCAGTAGCGAATGGTGACAACACTGAGGACATTATAATTCTCGGCAAGTAAGCGCGAAAACCCGTCCTGAAGTCCAAAGGTGGCAGCTGACCCCAGCATCATGATGATGCCAAGTTGTGCAGACCTTGAGGTGAGAGGAGGGCTAGACAACATGGCCAAAGCCTACGCTGCTTTATCTGCTCACGCACCGTCTAAATGGAATGACGTTAAGCGCTACCGCCTAGCGCGGCGTCCAGTCGACTGGGCTCATACCATGGGCGGCAAGATAGTCATTACTTTTGGAAAAGGGGCGACTACCGAAAAACCCACGAGACGCTGACAGGGGAGACGGATGCGGACTGGTTATCACCAAATGTCGCTGACGGTCGATTACAGCACCTTTGTTCTGGGCATGGCGGCCCCATAGGATGAAAACTAGATGGTTTCGCTCACGATTCAGCGCCGCAATAACAGCGTCGGTGAATGGCTCCCAGCCCTTGCCCTGGTGTGAAGCAGCGAGGCCGTCTTCCACAG
>WTJS01000257.1 GCA_011524735.1 Alphaproteobacteria bacterium | reverse complement strand
TTGTAGGTCTGTTCGGCACGTCGCGGGCGCTTGAGCCCCGTCCGTCAAACGCCTAGGTCGCGCTCCGGCGACGGCGCGCGCATGGATGACATTCCGCGCAATAGTTTTTTGCGTTCTGGCAAGGCGATACCCTATTGCCATGCCGGGCGCCGTTTGCTAGACACCCTCGCACGGTAGCGACACAAGTCACTTTACAACCTGAACCGGCAGATCGTGGGGACGAAACCGCGCGATGTGTGCGTTTTTTGTGTTTTGTCCTGGTGTCGCTGACCTTTGTGAAACTTGTATTGGCACTGAACCACCATGGCAAAGTCATCGCCAGCGCAATTTGTAAGGCAGGTCCGCCAGGAAATCTCGCGTATTTCCTGGGCTAGTCGTCGCGAAACCGGGACCGCCACCATCACCGTGTTTGTGATGGCCACCATTGCTGCGATCTTCTTCCTGCTTGTCGACATGGTGCTGTCGAGGGTCGTCCAGTTCGTTCTGGGGCTCGGCGGCTGACCGGCCGCTGTTGCTGGATCCGAGATAGACGAAGGCGTTGGTCATGGCAAAACGTTGGTATGTCCTGCATGTTTTCTCCGGTTCGGAGAAGAAGGTGGCACAGCTGATCACCGAGCAGGCTGAAAGCAACGGTCTCGAGCATCAGATCGATGAGGTCATGGTGCCCACCGAAGAGGTGGTCGAGATGCGCCGCGGCGTGCGCGTTCAGAGTGAAAAGAAATTCTTTCCCGGGTACATCCTGGTGAAGATGGAGCTGACGGACGAGGCATGGCAGCTCGTCACCAGCCAGCCGCGTGTCACCGGGTTCCTCGGTGGCAAGGGCAAGCCGGTGCCGATCACCAACGCCGAGGCCGAGCGCCTGATCCACCAGATGAGCGAAGGGGTTGAGCGGCCCCGCGCCACCGTCACCTTTGACGTCGGCGAACAGGTCCGCGTATCGGATGGTCCGTTTGCATCGTTCAACGGATTTGTCGAGGAGGCAGATGACGACAAGGCACGCCTGCGGGTGACCGTGTCGATCTTTGGTCGTTCGACACCTGTCGAGCTGGAATACAGCCAGGTCGAAAAAATTTAGTGCAATGCGGTGGTAACCGTTCGCAAGACGGCCCACCGGGGGTAAGGACAAACTAATATGGCAAAGAAGATCGAAGGCTACATCAAGCTGAACATTGCCGCCGGCGGGGCCAACCCGTCTCCGCCAGTCGGACCGGCGCTTGGTCAGCGTGGTGTTAACATCATGGAATTCTGTAAGGCGTTCAACGCCGCGACCGACCAGCTGGAAAAAGGTATGCCGATCCCGGTCGTCATCACCGTGTTCCAGGACAAGTCGTTCAGCTTCACCACCAAGACTGCTCCTGTCAGCTACTTCCTGAAGAAGGCGGCTGGTCTTCCAAAGGGTGGTCAGGAGCCGGGCCGGTCCATTGCCGGCAAGGTGACAGAATCTCAGGTCCGCGAAATCGCCGAACAGAAGATGGGCGACATGAATGCGGTTGATGTTGAAGGTGCCATGGCCATGGTACGCGGGTCCGCTCGCGCCATGGGCCTTGATGTAGTGGAGGGCTAACCGATGGCGAAGCAGAGCAAGCGTAAGCAGGCAGCACTGGCCGCGGTAGACCGCGATCGCAATTACCCGCTGGCCGAGGCTGTTGCCTTGGTCAAGGCGAACGCCGCCGCATCCAAATTCGACGAAACAATCGAAATTGCCATGAACCTTGGCGTTGACCCACGTCACGCTGACCAGATGGTCCGCGGTGTGGTTGCCATGCCAAATGGTACTGGCAAGACCATGCGTGTGGCTGTGTTCGCCCGTGACGCCAAGGCTGATGAAGCCAAGGCCGCTGGTGCAGACATTGTCGGCGCCGAAGATCTGGCTGAAGCCATTCAGGGCGGCCAGTCGGATTTCGACCGTGTCATCGCATCCCCTGACATGATGGGTGTTGTTGGTCGCCTGGGTAAGGTTCTCGGCCCAAAGGGCATGATGCCAAATCCGAAGCTAGGCACGGTAACACCTGATGTTGCCGCCGCTGTGAAGGCCGCCAAGGCTGGTGAAGTTCAGTACCGCGCTGAAAAGGCTGGTATCGTTCATGCCGGTATTGGCAAGGCAAGCTTTGGCGAAGAGCAGATCCTCGAGAATGCTGCAGCATTTATCGACGCTGTTCGCAAGGCTCGTCCTTCTGGCGCCAAGGGCACCTACATCCGCAAGATCACGCTGAGCTCGACCATGGGCGCCGGCGTGGCGGTTGAGGACGTCGCCTAAGTGTGGCGCTGACATGCGACGCGCCGTCTTGTGACGGTGCTGTTCGCATCATATATGGAATTCTCCGGCGTTTCGGCGCCGGTGAACAGGGGTGAAGGCTTATATCTTCGCCCCGCACCTGTCCAAGACTGCAGGTGTCACTGATCAGGGCTCAGCCCAAAGCGGTGACTTAATGTCCTGTAATAGACGGGAGCAAGAGCAGAATTCTGCTTGAACTTCTCGATGGGCAGGCCAGCGAACCGGTCATGTGGCCGGTTCAGTTTGCAACCGAGACTGGTGGTTTGGCCATCATGTCTCATTACGAGCGGAGACGATCGGTGAACAGAGAAGAAAAAGCCGAACTGATCGATACGCTGCAATCCACCCTGAATGCATCGACAAGTGTTGTTGTCACGCATCAGGTTGGGATGACCGTTGCAGAGAGCAGCGACCTGCGTGCGA
>WTJS01000098.1 GCA_011524735.1 Alphaproteobacteria bacterium | reverse complement strand
CAGTGCGGATCCTGTGGCGATGATGGTGTGCCATTGTGCCGTGTGCCGATCATGGTCTGCTTCGCCAATGAACGGCGCAACCCTGTTCAAGCCGGAAGATGTTTCCATTACAGCGGGTGAAGCCTCTTACCGCACCTACGCCGCGAATGAAGGTCACGATCGTGGCTTCTGCGCCAAATGCGGCGGACATGTCATGGCCGATCACCGTGATACTTACGGCATCATCGATGTGTATGCGGCTATCCTTGACGGGTTTGAATTCAAGCCAACAGCACATGTGAATTATGAGAGCACCGTGTTACGGGTTAAAGACGGGCTTCCAAAATTCAAAGATTTTCCGGCAGATTTCGGCGGCAGTGGCGAAATGATGGATGAATAGGCACGGCAAATTGAGGCCGCGATCTATCAGAACAAACACTGTTGTGGGGGAAATGGTCGGAGTGGAGGGATTCGAACCCCCGGCCCTCTGGTCCCAAACCAGATGCGCTACCAGGCTGCGCTACACTCCGACGGCGATGGTTTTATTGCCTGCCGTCGGAATTAGCAAGCCTCTAAAACACGAAAAATCGCCACACATCCGAAAACCTGACAGATTTGCCCTTCAGGGCCGATTGCTTAAACCTATAATTGGCAGAATCAACCGTGACCCCTTGCCAATACCAAGCCTGGCTGACGTGCCAGCGTTCACCTCCAGAACAAATTTTGCGGCACCGTCAGACCGCCGCGGGGTCAGGCTTTCTGGTTCGGCATTCTCAATCATCGAAATAAATGCACCGCTGGAATCAAAGAACAGCATATCAAGCGGGATGAGCGTATTCTTCATCCAAAAGCTTCGCTGACCGTCTTGAGAGAAGATGAAGAGCATACCTTCATCTGGTGACATATATTCGCGAAACATCAGTCCTTGCGCGTGCTGACGCGGCGTTGTTGCCAGTTCGACGGTCAAAGCGACCGTACGCCCCTCACCCGGATCTAGGAACAGCCGGGTTCTGTCAAACTGCACCAGATCGGTGGCGGAAGCTGTCACAGACAGCGTCGCAAACAGCAAAAACCACCGGATTAACCTTCCTATACGGCCTATGATGCTGGCATTACCCGGCAACGAGATACCCGACCGCCAGGATGATGGCGAGAAGCATAGTCTGGATCATCACAGCCTTACCCGGAACAGTCGGACCGGCAATGGGCGCATGCATAACCTTTTCAACTGTATCCAGCACCATGTCACGGTAGCCAGCAAGCGCGACCACAAAGCTTCTCCACACCGCCATAACACCAGCCAGCACAGGTCTGCCAATCACCGGGGCAACCCGCCGATAGAGCCAGTCGGTGTTCAGAACAGTCGACTTCAGCTCTGGTGGGTAGAACTTGAAGGTCATCAGGAATGTGAAGGCCAAGATTGAGAAGATCAGCAGCTGCAGCTGGCCAACCACATGACTCGCGTCATAGGGGTTGTAATCCAAGCTGTAGGGCAAGATGGAATAAAACAGGCCCGGCAGACTTCCAATACCAATACACAGAACGCTTGCAAGCCCCATAGCCAGAAGCATGCCGAAGGGCGCTTCCTTCACCTTGTGACCACCATCATGACCAAAAAACGCAAAATACGGGATTTTGATCCCCGAATGGTGGAGCACCCCTGCTGACGCAGCCAGCAGAACCAAATAGGCTGCGACCAGCCCCTTGTAGCCGAGTGCTGACATGATCAGTGATTTTGCCGCAAAACCGCTGAACAGTGGGAAGGCCGAAATAGACATCGCGCCAACAATACAGAAGACCGTTGTCCAGGGCATTGATCTGTAAAGACCACCAAGTTCAGACGCCTTCACGGTTCCTACACGGTACAGCACTGCACCCATACTCATGAACAGCAGTCCTTTATAGATGATGTGGGCAAAGGCGTGTGCCACAGCGCCGTTTATCGCCAGTTCAGTGCCAATTCCGATGGCGACCACCATGAAGCCAAGCTGGTTGTTCAGGCTGTAGGCAAGCACGCGCCGCATGTCATTTTCAATCACGGCAAAGAAGACCGGGAAGGCTGTCATCAGACAACCGATGACGATCAATAGATCCGTGCCTGCAAACCCACGCGCAAGTGCGTAAATCGCAAGCTTTGTTGTAAAGGCCGACAAGATCACAGTGCCAACAACCGTGGCCTCGGGATAGGCATCCTGAAGCCAGCCATTCAACAGCGGGAATGCGGCCTTGAACCCGAAAGCGATAAAAACCATCCATGTGCCAATGGAACCAAGTTCCATGGCGGCAAATTCAAGTGTACCGGTCTGACTGAACAACATCGCTGCACCGGACAGCAGCAGCACGCCGGACAGCACCTGAACAATCAGATAGCGCATGGCAGCACGACGCGCCCGCTGTGTCCCAGACGCCAGGATCAGGAACACCGAGGTGACCGCCGTGGCTTCCCACCAGATAAACAGTGTCACGAGATCGCCTGCATGGAGCGCAGCGATAGCAGCACCAGCATAAGCAATACCAGCCACATGATCTGTCGCCCGCTTTTCGTGCCATCCATAGAAAACATTCAGCGTCGCCGCGATATGGAACACAATGGCAAATGGCAAACTTAAATGGTCAGCGCGGTAAAGAATGAGTTCAAAGCCCATCAGGCTGACGATCCAATGATCACCTGCACCCGCCGTGAGACTGAATGCAGAAGCCCCGATGGCAACCAGCATGGCAACCTGTCGTGCGTGATGTGGCAAAGCCATGATTGGCAGTGCAGCAAGCATCATCATGAAGCCGGGCGGCATTGAGATCAGAAGATCACTCAGCATCGTAGTAATCCTCCCCGCGCATCGCGATCTTACGAAGATAAATCCCGCCAACAACAATCAGGATACAAACAACAAATGCATACACTGCCGGGAAAAGGGGGAAGTCCTCTGCTGCGATTTCGCCATGCCTATGTACAACAAATTCTAGCACTACAAGAACCGCTCCCATGGCGATTAGCACACGGGTCGCCCATTTACCCAACAGCGCCAGACGCGCTGCTTCTTCAGTGTTGCCGCTCATCTCGTCACCATTGCGCTTGCCAGATCCAGAAACGGTCCTGCGTAGAAAAACAGGCCAATGCTGATCCCGGCCGTGATTACAGGTGGCCATACGGTTAGCGGATGCCATTCAACCTCGACCTGTCTGGTCTTGGGCTTGAAGAAGGCGCGGGCGACAGGGTCCAGCAGATAATAAATATTGAGAAGCGAAGACAGGCTGAGCACGGCGAGTACAAACACCATGCCAGCATCCGCTGCCCCAACCATTAGATAGAATTTCGACCAGCTTCCACCCGTTGGAGGGATGCCAATAATGGATAGGGCGCCAATGAAGAATGCGCCAAACACCCATTTCATTTGCGGCCCCTGCCCGTCCAGATCGGAAATCTTGGTCAGATGGCAGGCCACATAGATGGCCCCTGCACAGAAAAACAGTGTGATCTTACCAGCTGCGTGCATAACGATATGGAGAGCGGCGCCCTGCGCTGCGATACTGGTTGCCAAGGCAGCGCCCAATACAACGTAGGACAGCTGGCTAATCGTTGAATAAGCAAGCCGCGCTTTCAAATCATCTTTTGTGATGGCCACAAAACTTGATGCCAGAATGGTGAAGCTCGTTAGCCACACTAACCAAGTCCCACCGCCAGAAGCGCTCAAAAAATCAATACCAAAGACATAGACAACCACTGTCAGCATCGTGAAGACACCCGCCTTCACAACAGCAACAGCATGCAGAAGCGCTGAAACAGGGGTCGGCGCCACCATTGCAGCTGGCAGCCAGCGATGAAACGGCATCAAGGCTGCTTTGCCAATGCCAAACGCAAAAGCGGCTAGAAGCCATGGCACAACTTCAGATGACACGGCATCTTTCAGGATCCCACCAGACACGAAATCCAGACGGCCTGTCATCACCCAGACATAAATGACAGCTGGCAATAACAGCACCACCGAAGTGCCTACGAGAATGCTCATGTAAAGGCGACCCGCATCCCTCGCAGCCTTGCTGTCCTTATGCGTGACCAGCGGGAATGTCGAGAAAGTCAGAACTTCGTAGAAAACAAAAAGAACTAAAAGGTTACCCGACCAAGCGACAGCCATGGCAGCATGCACCGCCACTGCATAAAATGCTGCAAAGCGTGTCTGATGCTTTTCGTGATTCCCACGCATGTAGCCAACAGAATAAATGCCGGCAAGTATCCAAAGGCCTGAGGCAACAAGTCCAAATACCGCGCCAAGCTCTGTCACCCGGAAGCTAAGATCAATGCCAGGTGCAAGCGTTGCCAACACCCATTCAGGGCTTCCCCCCTGCATCACGTCACCAGCCACATGAAGTGCCGCCACAAAGGTGATTACCGCACCAATGGGACCGGCTACATCACGCCAGTTGGCTCTGACACCCAGGAATGGTGTCAACAGCGCGGTGACCAACGGCGCAACAATGCCGATCATCAACGCTGTCTGCGGGGTCATAAACATCATTACATTCCCCCTACAAGCTGCATGGCGGCACGGCCAGCCGCTTCAATGAGTGGCGCAGGTGCAACGCCAAGCCAGATATTACCAATCGCCAGCATCCAGAGCGGCAGATACAACCCTGGCGTTTCTGGTACAGGCGTCGAAACAGTCGGCTTGTGCCACAGGACTTCAACAATTTTCCAAAGATAGGCAACGGAAAGCGCACTACTGAACAAAACAAGCCCCATGATGAAAATCATGTCCGCTTCAATGAGGGCACGCACCAGGTAAAGTTTGGAAATAAAACCAGCCGTCAGCGGCAATCCAATCAAACTGAGACCACAAATCAGAAACCCGATCGTGGTGATCGGCATCCGGCGTCCAAGCCCAACCATACTGTCAAGATCTATCCGGCGTCCCAATGCAATGGCGAATCCCCCGACGGCAAGGAACATGCCGCCTTTGATGACGGCATGGTTTCCAATATGGACAAAACCAGCAGCCACACCCGCGGTAGAAGCGACACCAAAGGCAAGAGCGATATAACCAATTTGGGCAACTGAACTGAACGCCAACAGTTTTTTGATGTCGTTCTCATAAATGGCCAGAATGGTGCCAACGAAAATGCCACCAAGTGCAAGCGGGATCAGCACGAATTCAACCGCTATGGCCGTCACATCTGGGGTGCCTGAAAACACTGTAAACATGATCCGCGCCAGGACATAAAGCGACGCCTTTGTAGCGATCGCCGCCAGCAACGCAGACACGGCAGAGGGTGCGAAGGAATAGGCTGCCGGCAACCAGATATGAACTGGAAAAATCGCTGCCTTGACCAGAATGCCCGCCATCATAAAGCCGAAACCAACCATGACAGCTGTTGTCTGTGGGACATCGGGAATACGTCCGGCAAGATCCGCCATGTTCAGCGATCCAGTAACGGCATAGATGAACCCAACACCAATCACATAAAAGGTTGCCCCAACTGCGCCAATGAGCAGGTAATTATACCCGGCCACCAAAGCCCGGCGGTCAGTTCCGGATCCAAGAGCGATCAGAATGACCGAGGACAGTGCTGAAATTTCGAGAAACACGAACAGGTTAAAGGCATCACCTGTCATCACCAGCCCGGATAGACCACCACAAGCCAAAAGCCATGCAGCGTAAGCCATACCAGCGTCTTTTTCGGCGATTTCAGCCAACAACCCTTGTCTTGCGAAAAGAGTTGCGATGAAAGCCAATCCGGACATGATTACGACGGTCAGGGCTGAGGCGGCATCCACAACAAATTCAATGCCCCATGGTGGCGGCCAATTACCAAGGAAATAGCTATAGCTAGCACCACCTGTGACAGATCCTTGGATCAGTACTGCGCAGATCAATGACAGACCCGTGCCAACAACCGCCAGAACCCAGGCAAGGCTGGACAGCGGGACCAGTGCCACAACGGGTGCCAACAGCAGAGGAATGGCAACCACAAGGCCTGGCAGGTTTGCAATGATTTGCGACAAGGTCATTGCGCGCCCTCCGACGAAGACGCATCTCGTCGCGCCCGCGGCACTGATGCAGCGGCCTTCATCGCTAGTATCTCATCGTCTTCAATCGACCCAAAGGCAGCATTGATCCGCAATACTAAAGCGAGGCCGAGAGCGGTTGTCGCCACGCCAACAACAATAGCGGTGAGAATCAAAACGTGAGGAAGGGGGTTTGAATAAGCAACATCAGTGGCTTTCATCAGGATCGGGGCCGTGCCGCCAGCAACCTTGCCAACCGAGATGTAGAACAGAAAGACGGAGGTCTGGAAAATGGCAAGACCAACCAGCTTTTTCACAAGATTCTGCTGCGAGATCACAATGAACAACCCACCCATCATCAGACAGATGACAACAAGATAATTCCAGCTGTCCGCCAAAATTGCCAACGGACCGGTCATTATTCCCCTCCCCCGGCATCGAATCGACTTTCCGAAAATCCGGCAAATGCATGGAACAGAGCAAGCATGACACCCGTCACTGTCAGTCCAACGCCGAATTCAACCAAAATGATTCCAATGTGCTGCCCGGTTGACGGATCATCAGCCAACACATTGTAATCCAGAAAAAGACCGTCCAATGCCATACCAGCAACACCGACACCGCCATAGATAATCACGCCAAGGGCAAGCATGGCGACATTGGCCCAAGCCGGAACAAGGCGGCGACCAGCCTCAAGGCCAAAAATCAAGGCGTGTAAAATGAAGGCGGCCGCAATGATCACACCGGCCTGAAACCCACCACCAGGTCCGTAGTCCCCATGAAACTGAACATAAAGACCAAACACGATTATCGGCGCGAACAGGATTTTCGCTGCAACGCGAAGAATAGGATTATTGTCCATCTTCACCCTCGCTATCTCTTTTTGTGCTCCGCGCTGTGCGGGTAAATCCCGACAAAAGCACCAAAACACCAAGGCCGGCTGTGAACACCACAACGGTTTCCCCAAAGGTGTCAAAACCGCGATAACTGGCCAGAACAGTGGTCACAACATTCGGGATATGCAGAAAGGATCCACTTTCCTCCAGATAACGTGGTGCTACATGGATCTGCGCTGGTGCATTCGGATCACCAATAGCTGGCAGTTCTATAGCCGCCATCACCAGCAGCAAACCAGCCCCGACACAGATCACAAGCGCGGCTATCGTAGTGAAGGCTGATCCGGGGCGTGTAGTCTTTTCCTGCGCTGGCAAATAGGCCATGGCCGCAAGAAACAGAACAGTCGAGATACCGGCACCCACGGCTGCTTCCGTAAAGGCAACGTCAACCGCATCCAGATTCACGAACATGGCGGCGGACACAAGTGAGTAGCCACCAGCAAGGATGACGACGGCAAAAAGTCGCCTGGTCTTAATAACCAGACCAAGGATGAAAACCAGCAAGACAAGAAGTAGGATATTTGTCCAGAAAACCGCCATTAACTACCCTTCCCCTTTTCGTCAGCGTTCTCATCCAGAACTGGCTTCAGACCACTTCGATAGGCCACCTGAGCCACCGCATGGGTCGCAATCGGACTTGTGAAGAAAAGGAATATGCCGATGAGAGCAAGTTTGAAGCTGATCAGAGTCAGACCTTCATGAAGGATCAGTCCCAGAATGATAAAGCCAACCCCAGCAGTATCCATCATGCCAACGGCGTGAGTCCGGCTATACAGATCAGGAAGACGCACAAGGCCAAGACTGCCGACGATAAGTGCAACTACACCAATACCGATACAAACGCCTGACAGTAGCGAAACCATCATGCTCATGACCGCCCTCCATCATCATCAGCCCCGATATCAGGACGGACACGCCCACCAACATCCCCCAGCCCGCCGGTGCCGAACAATTTCAAAACAGCAAACGTACCAATGAAATTGATCACGGCATAAAGGATGGCAATATCAACAAATTCAGGCCGCCCGAGCACATAACCGTGGAGCGCTATACCAAGAATGACAGTGGTACCAATCGCATTCACGGCAAGTAGCCTATCGAAAGCCGAAGGCCCCTTCATCGCACGCACAAGCGCCAGCACCAGCGCAACTGCACAGGCTGCAAGGCCGACTGCAAACATCATGAAACGCCTCCTGCAGACGCTGACTCTAGTGAACGGCAGCGCTGATCCATATCACCAGAAGTTACATCGTTCTGGAAATCAGGTGCGAGGGCGTGAATAAGAAATTCGTGTGACTGGCCGTTCTCATTTGCGTCGATTTCAATAGTGACTGTACCGGGCGTCAGCGTGATGGAGTTTGCATAGGTGACAACGCCTGCCGCCGTGCGCTGAGTGGCAGGCGTTTTGAAAAGCACCGGTCGTGCACCACCACCAAGAATGAGCCTGCCAGTCGCGATATTCGAAAGGACAATCTCTTTTACCAACCAGACGAGATAGGCCGGAAGACGGGCCATGAGATGAAGCGGCAAGCCCTCAGCATCGTTTGCATTTATACGGTGCGCCATCACCGTGGCCAAGGCACAGCTAACAACACCAAGCCCGACAAGCAATGGCGTGTAATGGCCTGACATCAAAAGCCAAGTGCCGAACAGTACGACGAAAAGGATCAAACTTCGCAAAGATTTGGCCACCGAATACTCCCCTACCCAGACGATATTAGTAAGGCGTTTTCCGCACTTCAATCTGAATCGAAACAATTTTGGCTGGCAAAATGTCTCGCCTCGCTTAAATACGGCGACCTGTTGAATTCGGCGCCTTGTCGGGCTAATACAACAACTGATCAGGCCATGCTGGCCTGCACTGAATTGATGGGGGAAGAACCATGGCCGATACAAAGCCGCGTCCAGACAACGTTCCAGCAGAAAATGAATACCACAGCACACATTGGCTGCTGATCGTCACATATCTGGCTGCGATTGCCGCGACCGCTGTTCTGATTGTGAATGCCGGCTAACTATATCGTCGTCGGACATTAGGGCGCATTGACGGTTTCATCCGCCCCTTGCTAGGCGAAACTAATGGACGCGCTCTATCAGGAAAAAATTCTGGCGTTTGCCAAAGCCACGCGCGGGCAAACGCCACTGCCCGCCCCGACCCACGCCGCCTTGGTGTCAAATCCCACCTGCGGCGATCAGGTCGATCTTAAGCTACAGATTGAACACGACGTCATTCTCGACGCGAGCGCGGAGATCCGTGGCTGTGCATTATGCGAAGCTGGCGCAGGCCTGTTTCTGTCCATTTCGAAAACCCTGCAGGTGTCACAGTTAGAATCCACCCGCAATGCTCTGGCGCTATGGCTTGCTGGTGACGACACGGCAGACGTTTCGGAAGACATGCGGGTATTTGAACCGGTGCGGGCGATCAAAAACAGGCACAAATGCATCACGCTGGCTTTCGAAGCCAGCGCGAAAGCGGTCAGCAGCGACTAGGCAGCGACCGAGGACGGGCATGGATCATATATGCCCATATCCAAAAAGTTATTCAGCGAAAATATTACTCAGGCCGCACGGAAACCTTGCCGAAAACCCACATGGCGACGATAAGCGCCAACGGAAACCCGACGACCAGCATTACACCAATATTTGCATCCATGATGATCTCCCCTGCAAAAGATGATGGTGGAGTTATAGAGGCCCCTTGCCACAACGCAAGTTGAAAGCGAGGACCGGCCTGCGGAATGATGCCGCAACTCAACCTGTCTCGCAGGTCTCTCCATCACAGCAGGGCATCACATTCATGTGGCAGTGCGCACACTGACCGTGACCATGAACCCAGACAAGAGTTTCGGGGGCCCCACAGGCTGGGCAACGCGGCATGACATGCGATGCGTGCTTTGGCTGATCGCTTTCGACGGCCTCTTCTTGCTTTGGCATTACGTCCCGCCCAGACATCAGCGCGGACCAAGCCGGGCCTTCAGTCGCCTGCGCGCCTCTGGGCTGCCGTCATGAAAGGTGCCAAACCAGATGTCGAGAGGCATGTCGACACTGCCATAATTGCATTCAAAATACCGGTGATGGAGCTGGTGATGGAAATGCCCCAACGCGATCCGACGGCTCTTGCCAATAAGCAGCTGGTCGAACCCGGTATGTCCAAAAATGGCTGACAGCGCCAGCATATTTGCATGAAACAGAATCAGCACCGGATGCGACGGCACAACCAAATGGATCAGCATCGAGCTAAAATAAACCAGATGCTCTACTGGATGCATGGAAATGCCAGACCAGGGCCCAACATTGACATTCCGGTGATGGAGAGAATGCACCCATTTATACAGGAGCCCGACATGCAGAAGCCGGTGGCCCCAATAGAAATGGAACGCCACCCATATGCCTGTGCAGAACATAATCGCGACGAAAAGAAACGGGCTACCTGAAAATGTAATGGATGGAATAGCATTGCTGGCATTCAGCCAGAACAGAAGCACCACATACGCCGTCATCACCGTGACACCGCTGGCAAGCGACCAGAACATGTTGTCCAGCACCTGACGGCCAAAAGTAAAGCGGCCGCCGCCGCGATGCAGAAACTGCGGAACATATTTCAGTTCATCTCCCTGGCGCCGCATACTGTAGAAAAAGAGGTGAAATCCCCCGGCAAACAGCACCACAAGCCCAAGATTGAGGCCGTAGACAGGCAATATCCAGCCAAGGCTGAGAACAGACATGTCCCCAAGCGTGTTTTTCAGAAGCATCCACCCGCCAACGGCCAGGGCCGCGAAGATGGTCGCCTCGGAAATGGTCAACCAATAATCCCGATAATATTCGACCATCCGTTTTAGGTTCCACGGAAACTCAAACAGTGGATTGTTCCCAATCGGCAGATCAGGTGCGTAATGCCACTCAGAGCGACCGGACGGCTTTGGTGAAGCAGAGTTGGACGTTGTCAATTCAGCCATGCTGGGTGTCCCGTTTAAAGACAATCACGTTATGTACAGACCAGCAGCCTGCATCATGGACAAAACGCTGTCTGATTCGGATTAACGCTGCAACGCCAATTGGTCCTGCGGTATAGCATTGCGGCATATTGTGCCATGGGAAGACAGGATGAAATTGGAGAACATTTTGGGCACAAAAAAACCCCCGAAACCGAATGGTTCCAGAGGTTGTGACTGGCATCCCGTACGGGATTCGAACCCGTGTTGCCGCCGTGAAAGGGCGGTGTCCT
>WTJS01000210.1 GCA_011524735.1 Alphaproteobacteria bacterium | reverse complement strand
GAAATGCCCAAGATGAAGACGAAGAGCGGAGCGAAAAAGCGCTTCCGCCTGACCGCCAGCGGCAAGGTCCGTGGCTCGGCAGCATTCCTGAGCCACAATCTGCGTCGCCGCTCCCAGAAAATGAAGCGCAAGGCGCGCGGCACAATGATTCTCTGCGATGCGGATGCCCGTATCGTGAAGAAGTTTCTGCCATACGCATAAGGGGAGCAGACAATGGCACGAGTTAAAAGAGGTACCACGACCCACGCCCGCCACGCCAAGGTGATCAAGGCAGCTAAGGGCTATTATGGTCGTCGCAAGAACACCTTCCGCACTGCGACCCAGGCCGTCGACAAGGCACGTCAATACGCCTATCGCGACCGTCGTACGCGCAAGCGGGAGTTCCGCGCCCTGTGGATCCAGCGGATCAACGCCGCTGCCCGCATCCACGGCATGACCTATTCATCGATGATGGGTGGTCTGATCAAGGCCGGAATTGAAATCGACCGCAAGATGCTGGCTGAACTCGCCGTGAACGAGCCAGCAGCCTTTGCCGCGCTGGTTGAGAAGTCGCGCGCGGCGGCATAACGGGTCATCCCATATCAAGGCCTATCGGGCCGCCGCCTGGAGCATTTCCAGACCCTTAGTTTGGGCTGGTGATTCGAGGCGGCGGCCCTTATATTTCGGGCCGTTGTTTTCTGGTTGGCATACGATTTACGGCGCCAGCCCTTTTCGAGACAGGTACGATGCAGAATCTGGACGCCCTATCTTCTGAAATCCTGAGCGCGGTAGATGCTGCCGACACGCTTGACGCCCTGGAAGCCATCCGCATTGACGCGCTTGGCAAGAAGGGACGCGTTTCGCTGATGATGCGCGAGCTTGGGGGCATGGACCCGGACGCGCGCAAGGCCGCCGGTCAGGCGCTGAATGCGGTTAAGGACAGCATCGCCGCCGCTATTGATGCCCGTCACGGCGTGCTGGCAAGTGCCGCGCTTGACGCCAAGCTTGCCGCCGAGGCGATCGATGTCAGCCTGCCATCCCGTCCTGAGGCCGAGGCCCGGCTTCATCCGCTGTCCCGCACCATCGAAGAGGTGGTGGCGATCTTTGCCGAGATGGGCTTCACCGTTGCCGAAGGACCGGACATCGAATCCGACTATTACAATTTTACCGCGCTGAACATTCCGGAAGAACATCCTGCCCGCCAGGAGCATGACACCTTCTATCTTCCTCCTGATGCGGAGGGACGCCGCAAGGTTCTGCGCACTCATACATCCCCTGTTCAGGTGCGCACCATGGAGGCCATGGAGCCGCCAATCCGCATCATCGTGCCAGGTCGCACCTATCGGTCTGACCATGACGCCACCCATTCGCCCATGTTCCATCAATGTGAAGGTCTGGTGATCGGGGACGGCATCCATATGGGGCATCTGAAAGGCTGCCTGATTGATTTCTGCCGTGCCTTCTTCGGCGTGGATGATCTGCCGGTGCGCTTCCGCCCCAGTTATTTCCCCTTCACCGAGCCCTCTGCCGAAGTGGATATTGGCTGTACCCGTGATGGGGGTGGGTTGAAGATCGGCGCTGGCGATGACTGGCTGGAAATTCTGGGGTCGGGGATGGTCAATCCGCGCGTTTTGGCGAATTGCGGCTATGACCCAGAGAAATATCAGGGCTTTGCCTTCGGGATGGGGATTGAGCGGATTGCCATGCTGAAATATGGCATTCCGGATCTGCGGACATTCTATGACAGCGATCTGCGCTGGATGCGGCATTACGGGTTCCTGCCGTTTGACCCGCCATCGATCCATGCCGGACTTGCCGGGGGGAGCCTCTAAGATGAAATTCACCCGTGACTGGCTGTTCGACCATCTGGATACCGACCGTCCGCTTGCCGAGATTCTTGACGCCCTGCCAATGCTGGGCCTTGAGGTTGAGAGCTTTGACGACCGCGCGTCGCTTGCCCCCTTTACCGTTGCCGAGGTGATTTCGGCAGAACAGCATCCGAATGCTGACAAGCTTCGGGTCTGTATGGTCAATATTGGCGGCGGTGATCCTGTCCAGGTTGTCTGTGGCGCACCGAATGCACGCGCTGGCATGAAGGGTGTATTTGCACCGGCGGGCGCCTATGTGCCTGGCATCGATCTGGTGCTGAAAGCTGGCGAGATTCGCGGCGAGGCCTCCAACGGTATGCTCTGCTCCGAACGCGAGATGATGATCTCCGACGAGCATGACGGCATCATCGAACTCGATGCGGATGCGCCGGTCGGCGCAAGCTTTGCAGATGTCGCCGGGCTGAATGATCCGGTCATTGAAATTGCGATCACGCCAAACCGTGCTGACTGTCTTGGTGTTCGCGGTGTGGCCCGCGATCTGGCCGCCGCCGGATATGGCACGCTGAAGCCGCTCGATACCAGCGCCCATGAAGGCAGCTTTGATAGCCCGGTGACCTGGAAGCTGGACCTCGACGGCAAGGACGATTTATGTCCGCTGATTACTGGTGTGGCCTTCCGCGGTGTCACCAACGGGCCAAGCCCGGCCTGGATGGCCAGCCGCCTGAACGCCATTGGCCAGCGGCCGATCAGTGCGCTTGTCGACATCACCAACTATGTGATGTTCGATCTGGGACGCCCACTTCACGCCTATGACATGGCGAAGATTGAAGGCGATGCGCTGATTGTCCGTCAGGCCGCAGGCGGTGAAGATTTTGCCGCGCTGAATGAAAAGACCTACAAGATGGAAGCTGGCATGATCACCATTGGTGATGCGCATGGCGTTGATGATCTGGCCGGCGTTATGGGCGGCGAGCGCACCGGCGTCTCCGAAGCCACATCCGACATGTTCCTGGAAATTGCCATCTTTGATCCGATTTCGGTGGCGACAACCGGCCGCAAGCTGAACCTGCATTCGGACGCCCGTTACCGGTTTGAACGTGGGCTGGATTCCGAAAGCCCGAACTGGGCGGCCGGCCATGTCGCACGTCTTGTCACCTCAATCTGCGGTGGTGAGGCCTCTGTTCCGGTAACCGCCGGTGCGGGTCTTGACTGGCAGCGCAGCATTTTCCTTGGATTTGGCAAGGTTCTGTCCCTGACCGGCATGGTTGTGCCGGCAGATGAACAGCAGCGCATTCTCGAAGCCCTTGGCTTTACCGTCAGTGCCGCTGAAGGCGGCATCAATGTTGCCCCGCCGGCCTGGCGCGGTGATATTGACGGCGCAGCCGATCTGGTTGAGGAGATCGCCCGTATCCGCGGCTTCGACCATCTTCCTATGGACCACCTCCCGCGTGAGGATGTGGTGGCGAAACCGTCTCTGTCCCCGGCACAGGCCCGCCTGTTCCGGCTTCGCCGTGCGCTTGCCGGGCGCGGACTGATGGAAGCTGTCACCTTTTCCTTCCTGTCGGAAGACGACGCCGTGCGTTTTGGCGGCGGGGCTGACAGTCTGAAGCTTGTGAACCCGATCAGCGCCGATCTGTCGGTGATGCGCCCGTCGATCCTGCCGAACCTGTTGTCGGCGGCTGCCCGCAACCAGGACCGCGGTGAGGCTGATGCCGCCATGTTTGAGGTGGGGCCCATCTTCCTTGGTGATGCGCCGGAGGAGCAGCGCATTGCTGCCACCGGCATCCGTCACGGCGTAACCGCACCGCGCGAGTGGCATGCCAGCAGCCGTGCCATTGATGTGTTTGATGCGCGGGCCGATGCCGAAGCGGCCCTTGCCGCACTGGGAATCAAGCTTGCTGGTGTACAGGTCAGAACCGGCGGCGCTGACTGGTTCCACCCTGGCCGTCGCGGCCAGCTTGTGCAGGGCCGCACGGTACTGGCAAGCTTTGGTGAAATCCACCCGAGCGTGGCTGATGCCTATGGTCTTCGTGGCCGTGTGGTTGGATTTGAAATTCACACTGATGACGTGCCGATGCCCAAATCCAAAGGCCCGGCAAAATCACTTCTCAGCCTCTCGGTCTATCAGCCGGTCACACGTGACTTTGCCTTTATCGTTGATGCGGATGTGGCGGCTGGTGACCTGCTGAAAGCGGTGAAGTCCGGGTCTGGCCCGCTTCTCAATGACATGAAGATCTTTGATCTTTACGAGGGGGCCAATATTGGCGAGGGCAAGAAATCGGTGGCCATCACTGTGACCCTGACCCCGACAAAGGCGACCCTGACGGAAGAGGAAATCGAAAAGATTTCCGCTGAGATTGTGAAGATTGCCGGCAAGAATTGCGGGGCTACCCTGCGCGGATAAGTGCTGTCCTGTAACACCTTATGGGGGCTGTCACGGACGCAACGTCACGACTTTAATCGGTTGATCATCCGGTGCCTGTGCGGCCGGATGATCCCTTTGTTCATCAAAACACAATAAAGTGAAACGGGATTAACCGTTTTTTCCCGGATATCTCACTAGGATCCATCCGGATCGTAGGGCGTGCCAGCACCTTTCTGCCACCCGGAAGTGAAATTCTGGTCGGAAGTGAAATTCTGGTCGGCTTGCCACCATTCCTTTTAGTCACGCCGGATTGGCATTGATGAGCTGTCTGCCCCTAGGAAGGCACCGGGCCACTCGCCTTGGTGCCCCATTACTTTTGGAACTGGGTTTTAGGTAGGCGCCACGTGTCAGATGAACTTACTGCCTCTGGTTCAGGCTTGGGGCACAGATTTATGGATTGGGTAAAGGATGGTTCAAAGGGGAGCCACCCAGACCAATGGCTTGCGTCCGCCGGGGATGCGTCCCTAGCCAATTCAGACCCCTCTATCGACGTCCTGCTATTGGCGTCCGGAAGTCCTCTTGTAGATGGTCAGTTGATTGATTTTGTGCAGCTGACGCCGGTGTCCCTTGCCAGTCTGGATGACGAAAGTCGCGCGGGGCTGATGGCGCGCCGTCTTGCCAGTGCGCCGCTCAACCTGACGCCGATCCTGACGCTGCTTCTGGCAGCCTGTGGTAGGCATGTTGAAGATGCGGCCCTGACACGGCCTCCTGCGACGGATTCAGCCACGAGCGTGCCGCCTGCGGCACCTGAGTTGATACCAGTCCGCGGGGATGATGAGACGCCGGGACTAACGCCGGGACTATATGTATCTACCGTGGGGTCGGTCTCACGGGCAGATCCGTCAGGGCTGTCACCTGAAGCGCAGGACAATATTCTGCGCCGTTGTCTCCAGGCGATTACCGATAATGAACTCCAGCCCTCTGCCATTCATGAACTATGTGGGCTGATTGATCTGGATACGGTTGACCGTTCGCATGACGTGTTGTGGCGTTGGGCCCCTCCAATCCGCAGTGCGCCGGATCCGTTGACTCGAGAAGCCCAGGATCCGTCGACTCAGGTCTGCCATCTTCGAGATGCGCAGGATCTGCTGTTCTGGATGTTCCGCAGCGTGCCTGGTCCTGCCACGGGCTATGCTGGACGGGTTCTACCGCCCGCAGAAACGGCCGGAGAGGAAACCATCGATGCGTCGCTTGTGGCAGCGGTTCCGCAGGCAGCTGCCGCGGCCGCTGGCAGTGGCGGCTTTGGTGGTGGCCTTGCCGCTCTGCCAGTGCTTGCGCTTGGAGGCGGCAGCGGTGGTGGTGGTGGAGGCGGTACCCCTGCAGCCGTGCCGGCCGCTGCACAACCTCCCGTTTCAGAAGGGCAGATTGCTGCCACACCAGCTGAGATGCCTGTTCCTGAGCCCAAGCCACCGTCGGAGCTCACGCCCGACCCGAGGCCACAACCAGGGCCACAACCAGGGTCACAGCCAGAATTACAGCCAGAATTACAACCAGTGGCCGAGATTGTCGATGATGCGCTAACGCTGCTTCGTCATGTGGATTTTGGCACGGGTAGCGGTATGGCTACGGTGCGTGAAAATGCCAGCACCAGTCTTGTGCTCTACCGGATCGTACTTCCAGAGCCTGATCTGGAAGGCAATGGCGTCTATCTCTATCTGACCGGCCGTCACGCCGCCCTGTTCCAGCTAAATGCCAAGGGTGAGCTGCGGCTGAGGTTGCCTGCCGATCACGAAACTCTGTCCCGGTATGAGGTAACCATCAACGGCCGTGAGGTAGCTCGAGACACTGGCGAAGCAGTGGTGACTTTTGGGTCGCAGCGCGACGCCCCGGCCAAGGCTGGTCCTGGCGTTGTCGATGCCGCCCACAATGTCATCGTCACCGTGCAGGACATCAATGACACCCCGCCTGACTTTGCTGCAGCGCGGGTCACTCCGGGCCTGACCGAAGATGTGTCACTTGGCAGTGCGGGCAGTCAGGGTGACGGCACCATTATCTATCAGGCGCGTGCCACTCCCGATGTGGCCGGTGAGCAGGTGGTCTATTCCCTGACACAGGGTGGTAGCCGACATTTGGTCGATATTGATTCACAGTCCGGTGGTGTGTGGTTCGTCGTCCGCCCATCCGAAGGCCGTCACAGCTTCACCGTCATTGCCACTGTTGGCAGTCAGCAGGCGCGTCAGACTGTTACCGTGACAGTGGCGGAAGGGGCGCCAGAACCTTTTGGTCAGGGGGATGATCCGCAACCCGGAACCGAAATCACGCTGGTTGTCGTCGGTGCGACACCGGTCAAGGGTGCTCGAATCTTCATTGATGAAAATAATAACGGCATTCTTGATGCTGGTGAGCGCACGCCTGCCAAGCTGAAAGGGACGACTGGACCCGACGGCAGGGTAACGCTCACCATCGACCAGCAGGGTGCCCGCTATATTGCTGATGTTAGCCATCTTCCCGGCCATCAGGGCATGGGCTGGGCCATCTATTACGGCCAGTTTGGCGACGCGCCACTGCCGCAGGGGCTGCATGTCATCTCGCCCCTGACCAACCTTCTGGCGCTGAATACGGCCAACCGCCGTGCCGAATGGCAGGCTGATCCCAATCTGGATGAAACCAGCCTTGCCTTTGAAGACCAGATCATCACCGACAACAGGAACATCCTGATCAACTACTTCCGCCGGGTGGACCCGACGCTGTCCATGGAGGATCTGGAAAGGAAGGATGTGCTGCATATTCTCGATCCGGCAACCTACGGTATTGAAGCCGCGGCGTCAGCGCGGGCCGAAATTGAGGCACTGATCAAAAAGATCGCGACACAGGCCGCAATGATCGCCAATGGCCAGCTGGTGACGGTAGCGCATGTCACACAGGCAACCACGGCACTGCTGTCTGAAATGCGCGCGGCGCCGCCAACCGAGCCGTCACATTTTCCCGAAGACGTCAGGCCGGTGTTAATCCCCATTCCGGGTGACCCGCCCGAAGGCCAGCGGGAACCGACCCTCAAACGGCTCGTTCCGACCGACCTGGACCCGCAGGATACAACGCGCAATCTGGGGCTGGATGTGCGGTCACGGTCAGGTGAGGATCAGTCGGTAAAAACTCTGCGGCCACAGTCTGAAATGGAAAATGACAGGCCGCTACCGCGGCCTGATGCTGTGCCTGTGCCGCCAACCCGGTTGATCACTGATCGGACCGATCCTCTGGATGTCTTTCTGGGCACGGCATCCTATTTCATCACGGGCAAATATGGCTATTTGCAGGTTCAGTGGGATGCTTTCCATCATGGTGCTGGTGACGGGCCAGGGGCTTGGGTCTTTGCCTATTTTACGCCTGCCCATCAGGGCTATGATCTCGCCCGTCTGACGCTGGCGGCACGGGATGCTTTCACGCAGCTGGCACAGGATCAAAGGGGGGCGGACATCTTCACCTTTACGGTGACGGATATCGAGGGCAATCAACGGGAGATCGTGCAGGCCTTCACGGCTGTTGGTGTGAATGATGCACCAATAGCTGTGCCAGATGGGCTGCAGATGGATGAACGTCAGGATGCGGCAGACGTTGGTCTGACCCTGACCAAGGCGGAATTTGCATTTCGTGATGTGGACGATGATCCCGATAATAGTGGCGACAGCTTTGCCGTGTTACGGATCACCGGCATCGATGGGAGAGCGGGCCCGGCAGGATGGCAGGGTGCATGGGGAGAGTTGCGCTGGGACGGTACTGCGCATGATTTCGCTGACCCGCTGGTCATCGGCAAGGCCGACCTGAACGACCTGGCGGCCAAGCTGCAGGTTTTGCCGGCGTTGCATTTCCACGGGACGGTCACGCTGACCTATGTCGTCGTCGATGATCATGACGCGCAAAGCAATCCTCTGCAGCTGACCATCTCTGTGAATGATGTGGCAAGTGCCCCAGCGCCCCCGGGGTTTGAGGATGGTCCGCCGCCGCCGGACAATGTTGTGCCGCCCGGTCCCGAAGGTCAGCCGGGTGGGCAGCCACCACCAGCGGTGCCCGGCTCGGATACGCCGCAGGAAAACAGACTGTTCCCGCGTGATCCAGATCATCCGAATGATAAGGAAAGCCCGGGGATCACGGTCGTCGCGAAACGGCCAGGCGGCGACAGGACGGTGGTGGTCAAGGTGCCAGATGCCGTTCCGGTGGATGGGGAACCGACCCATATCATCGGCGACTACGGTGTACTGCGAATCTGGTGGGACAACAATCTTGCCGATCCGGTGCCGGGTCGTCCGGCGGGCGGCTGGCGTTCGGAATATCTGTTCGCCACCAATGCCAACAGACCGGCCGATATTGATGCAAATAATGCCGAATGGATGGCCGCGGCGCGCAACTATCTTGGGTTGCGCCAGTTCGACCGCAGCAAGGGTAATGATCATGAGGATAATGCTGGTGCCATTGGTCGGGATGAATTCGAATATGTGGTCAGCGATGGCACCGGGACAGCCCCGCAAAGCGTGTTTAAAACCTTTATCGCCTATGGAGTGAATGACGCACCTGCCGCCCCCGATCGCAAGGAGGTGGCGCTTGACGAGGGTGGGAGGCATGTCCTCAGGCTTGCTGATATCAGCTGGGAAGATCCCGACATTGGTGATGAGCAACTGACCAGCATGACTTTTCTCACGATTGGCCATGGAATCATTGAGGTGACTCCGGCGACAGGTGGCAATCCACGGACGCACCAGGGCGCTCTTGGGCAGAATGGCCTGACCGTCAGCCGTGCTGACATTGAATCAGGACGGGTGCTGATTCGACAGGCTGATGCGGAGTCTGGCACGTCTGTTGAAATTACCTACCGGGTGACCGATCAGCAGGGCGCACAGAGCGCCGGCGTGCAGACACTCATCCTGATGATCAATGCTCAGCCGGATGCACCGATTACGCGCCCACAGGCGCCCGCGGCGGCGAATGAGGATGTGGTCACACCACTTACCGCAACCCATTTCATTGACACTGTTAATTTCGACGCCGATCCGGGTGAAACATTGCGGGCCATTGTCATAACTGGCGTCCGTCATGGTGTGCTGCTGTTTGATGGCACGCCGGTATCGGCCCACGATCTTGCCAATGGTGGGCGGATTTTCGCAGCCGCTGAGCTGGCGCGCCTGTCCGTGCGTGGCAACGGCGACAATTCTGATAATGCTGATTTCAACGGTGCGCCATTGGCTGTGCAGATCAGCTATTATGCTGTTTCAAGCTCCTATACAGGTGATCTGACTAAACCTGACACGATCAGCCCGCATGGCGATATTCCGGCAGGTGACACGGCGAAACATACCAGCACCGAAGCGACCCTGATGGTGCCTGTCATGGACATTTATGACATGCGACCGCGCTTTGATCCGGCAGGGGATCGGGATGGTACACCACTCAACCCGCAATGGGATCAGGACAGCCCGCATATCCTCATTGAAGGGCAGCATGCCGGCCAGACCCTGCTGGCCGTGTCGGCACAGGCTGAAAATATTGGCGGAGCGCGGGCGGTCGTTCAATATCGGCTTCAAGGGCCGGATTACGGATTTCTGTCGCAGGTCATCGGGGATGAAATTCGAATTGTGTCTGCCCCGGATGTGCATGACATCTGGGAATGGCTGCGCCAGAACCCGCAATTGCAGGGCCATGTTACTGAACTTGAGGGCGCCGCCGCATTGCGGCTGAAGCTGACCATTGTCGCGCGTGTGGATGGAGCCAGCCTGACCATCCCCGAAGTCAGCGATGAGGCCACAAGGAACAGCAACAGACGGGTCAGTAAGGATTTCTTTCTGCGGATTGAAAACCGCGACAACCACCCACCGGAATTTATTCCTGCACCGGCCGATGCGCTGCCTGTTGTTGGGCTTACCGAAATTGGCGCATCGCAGGCACCGAATGTTGGGGCCACGTGGTTTGAGGCATCGCTTGATGAGGTGGACAAGGCGGACAAGGTCACGCGCCCAGCCTTTCGGGTGCATGTCGCTGACCGTGACAATGTTGGCGGCGGTACCACCGAAACTCTGACGGTTGCCAAGAATGATGCGGCGCCCGGCCGTCATCACAATCATCTTGTTGATATTACGCCGGACGGCACCATCACCTTTAAAACTGGCAAGTTCAATTATGAAAGACGGGATATTGAACTGCCTGCCGACAAACCGTTTCTGGAAACCTATCTCAACGCAAGTGGCGAAACGGTTGAACGGCGTTATTTCCTGATTGAGGTTAAGGTAACGTCACTATCCACTTTACCCGGCGCGCCGGACGGTGGCCGCGCCGCGACCAAGCAGCTGCGCATCTATGTTGGCAATATTGATGACAACCGGCCTGTCTTCAATACAGAAACTGTGGAGGTGGAAGGCATAGGCTATTTCCGGGATGGCGGCGAATTCCTGACTGCCTTCACCATGGAAAAACGGCCGGGTGACACAAGTCCCAGTCTGTTTCAGGCGCATGCCATTGACCCGGATGGTGACCGGGTTACCTATCGGCTGTGGACACCGGATGAAGCCGCCCGTACCGATGCAGATGGCAAGGCCTATCTGACCAGCAATCACCAGCAGCTTGTTAACCACAATCATCTGATTGACCTGACGGGCGGTGTCGATCCGGCAGCTGCGCTGGCCCAGTTCACAAATAACGGGCTGATCCGCCTGGTGCCGGATGCGCTGGATCATGAACATGAGGATGCCTTCCTCATGACCACCGGGCCAAATGCCGGGCGCCGCTATCTTGAATTCCATCTGGAAGCGGTATCGCAGTTCCCCGGCGCATCACAGTCAAAGACCGGCTTTCAGAAATTCCGCATCTATCTTGGCAACCTTGATGATAATGGGCCGGAAATTACGGATGGTACCCCCGGGGCTGTGCCAGGGCGCAGGAACCCTGCCATAGAAGTCACCGTGCCCCCCGGAAATGACCCGCCATCAGGATGTTATCGCTGTGAGTGGAACGCATGGTAAAA
>WTJS01000099.1 GCA_011524735.1 Alphaproteobacteria bacterium | reverse complement strand
TGGCCCCCTGAATCGCAAGCGCTCGCGCCTGACTCAGAACGTCTCCGACGTGACAGACAGACCGGGCTAACACCCTTCGTGCGCACACTTGTCGAGGGTCAAGATTAAATCCATTCTAGATATTTGGTGCGCTGTCAGAGTGCCATCATGCGAGCAAGACGACAGAACGCTTCGATATCCAGATCTTGTGGCCTGCATTGGGGGTCGATATCGGCGCTCTCCAGAAGGTCTGCCCCACCTAGAGGCTTTAGTGACGCTCTCAGCATTTTGCGACGCTGGCCAAAGGCGAGCCTGGTAACGTTTTCGAGTGCCTTCTGATCACATTCGAAGCGTGGTTTTTCCAAAGGTCTGATCTGCACAACCGAGGAAACGATTTTGGGGGCAGGTACGAACGCTTCGGGCGGGATATCAAACAGGATGGTGGAGTCAGCGATCCACCCGGTCAGGATACTAAGTCGTCCATAGGCGCTATCACCAGGTTGGGCGGTAATACGTTCTGCAACCTCGCGCTGAAACATCAGTGTCATTGTTTCGAAAGCACTAGCATGCTCAAGCCATTGTATCAGCAAGGTTGTTGCGATGTTGTATGGTAGATTTGCAACGATACGCCTTGGCGCGGTGCCAATTTCCCATAGGGGCGTTTTCATGGCATCGCCCTCAATCAGTTCAAGGCGACCTTGGGCAGCGTGCAGAAGGGATTCTAGCACTGTCGCTGCACGGAAATCTTTCTCAACGGCCACAACCCTATCAGCGCCCTCCAGCAGTAATGCTCTGGTAAGCCCGCCGGGACCTGGCCCAACTTCGATCGTTGTACCAGTCAGCTGAGCCGCCGCATTACGTGCAATCCTGCGTGTCAGGTTCAGATCAAATAGAAAATTCTGGCCAAGTGATTTCCGCGCCCGCATGTCAAGTGAGGAGACGATCTGTGCGACTGAAGGCAGAGCATCAATTGCGCTATTGTCGTGGGTCGAGGAGTTTGTCATTACGTTGATCAGCCAGCGCTATTCTTTACGTCTGATTGGGACATATTTTTTGCCATTCTGATGGCGGCGATGAGACTGTCTGGCCGTGCTTTGCCGGTACCTGCAATGTCGAAAGCCGTGCCGTGGTCAGGGGATGTGCGAATGAAATCAAGCCCCAGCGTCACGTTAACGCCCCCGTCAAAATCTAAGGTCTTGATCGGAATGAGCACCTGATCGTGATACATGCCAAGGACAGCGTCATATCCAGAACGTGCGGCGGGATGGAAAAGGGTATCAGCGGAAAGTGGCCCCCTTGCATCTATGCCAGTTGAACGAAGACGGGCTACCGCTGGTGCAATAATGGTTGTGTCCTCGTGCCCAAACCGTCCGTCCTCTCCCGCGTGGGGGTTGAGGCCGCAAACGGCAATACGCGGTGTCTGGCAGCCAAAATGCTTTGAAAGGGTTTCGGCCAGAAGAACGCCCTTATCGTATATATCTTCACTGGTAAGTTGATCGGGTACGTCGCGCAGGGCGATATGAACCGTAACAGGCACCACGCGCAGTTGGTCACAGGCCAGCATCATGGCGGGGGCGCCAGAGCGGGGACTACACAAGGTCCCCAGAAATTCAGTATGCCCAGGATGTTCAAACCCGGCTTCCATTAATACTGACTTGGCAATGGGATTGGTCGTTATCGCACTAGCCTCACCCGTCTGGGCAAGGCGCGAAGCCAAGGTAATGCTGTTGATGATTACTTCGGCGTTGGCAGGATCCGGCCTGCCCGCAATGGGTTCAACCGACCAGTTGATGGGCATAACAGCCAATGTGCCTTTTGCGGCGGGTACTTCACTCAGGCTCGACAGGGGCACGATAGAGACATTTAGTTCCAAAGAGGTGGCTATCGCCGCAAGACGGTCAGGGTCTTCCATGAGGCAGAACCCGGTCTCTCCATTAGCAGCGGCCTTCAGGCTAATTTCTGCTCCAATTCCAGCTGGGTCACCAGGTGTAACAATAACAGGAGCTTTGGGTGTCTGTTGTCCCATTAGCCTTCGAAACGCTCAATCACTGCTGTGCGACGGTTCCGCAGAAGCTGGCGTTCACTAAGGCTGCCGAACAGCTTGTCGATCAGAGTTTCACGAATTTCAGAACGCTCAGGCAGAATGACATCTGGCTTTTTCAACTCACAGATCATCATTGATGCGATGCCCTCGGCAAAGGCCAGTGGTTCTGAAGCCTTGCCTACTTTGAGGCTCTTTACCAATGCCTGCATCTGCGGGGCAAAATCAGCTAAAAGCATGTTGTCCAACCTTGCGACAGACCCGGTTGCATAGGTTTCATTCAGAGCCACCATTTGATCACAGGTAGTCAGATTTTCTGTATCGCGGGCAATCTTGGCACCTGCCTCTAAACGCTCTGCATCCGACGCTGTCGCTGACAAGGGCAACACGGCTCTAGCCAGCCAAACACGCGCTTCAGAGATATCCACTAGTCCTTCTTTCCGTTCACCGGCACGTCGTAGAATGTAGACCACACCATCGAGTGTGATGGGATCGGTGATTTCACCATTAGCAATTGGAGTCAGAGCGTCTCGAAAGGCCTTTGGCAGTTTTTCTGTCATAGCCCAGCCAACATTGCCGCCGCGTGAAGCGCTGCCAGCAACAGAATACTGCCTTGCAATTTCAGTGAAGCTCGCCCCTTTGCGAATGGCCGCTACCATTTCCGTTGCCAGGCTCTTTGTCCGCGCGAGATCACGAGTGGGTCCG
>WTJS01000256.1 GCA_011524735.1 Alphaproteobacteria bacterium | reverse complement strand
ATATGCACACTGACCAAAAATTTCAGAGAAAGCATTATCAATGCGCAACGTGAGCAAGGACAATATTACCGATGTCTTCATGGGGTATTTCGGTGACGACACCGATCCTCGCCTGCGCGAAGTGATGCAAAGCTTGGCCCAGCACCTTCATGCCTTCGCAAAGGATGTGAATCTGACACATGAGGAATGGCTGAAGGGTATTGAATTCCTTGAGGCGGCTGGACAGATTTCCGATGAGACAAGGCATGAATTCGTACTTCTTTCAGACGTTCTAGGACTGTCGTCACTTGTCGATATGATCCACTCCCGATCGGATGGCACATCATCAAGCGTGCTTGGTCCGTTCCATATCAGCGGCGCACCGGCCATGGCATTTGGTGCCGATATGAAACGTCACTATGAAGGCGAAGTTCTTCTGGCATGTGGTCGCGTAACCGACCCGCAAGGCAACCCTATTGAAGGGGCCGAGATTGATGTCTGGCAGACAGCGCCAAATGGGCTTTATTCCAGTCAGGACGAAGAACAGGACACCTATTCATTTCACGGGATACAGACAACCGGGCCAGATGGGCGGTACGGGTTCACCACAGTTAAGCCAGTTAGCTACACAGTGCCCACCGATGGACCAGTGGGCGATATTCTGCGTGCCACCGGACGGCATCCATGGCGCCCATCCCACCTTCATTACATTATCAAGGCTGACGGGTTTCGCCCGCTGGTAACCGAAATCTTTCCAGATGATGATCCCTATTTGGACGAAGATACCGTCTTTGGCGTGCGCAGCGATCTGGTGATGAAATATGTCGAACGTCCAGCGTCAGAATTTCCGGAAGGGTATGAACTCAGCGGCAAGATTGAGGACACCTTTCTCGTTGCCGATTTTGACCTGAAGCTGGTGCCGCTGGCCAGCTGAGCACCAATTTCGATTTTTGTTGCTTGCAATCAACCTGTTGCCGGGTCAACATTCTTCCCAATGATATAAATGCTCGACAGCGACAGCCAGCACAGGCGGCGCGGGCAATAACGGGAGGAATGAATGTCTAGATTCGCTACTATTACGGGCGTAGCCGCCATTGTCGGGCTCGCCTTTTCCGCACAGGCGCAGGTTAATCTGACGGCTGAAACGGCATCGCCGGGCAGTACCCCAGGCGTGTCAGTGCTGGCGCTGTCCGAGGTTGCAGCCAAAGACAACATTGCCAACATCCAGGTCGCTACCGGGCAGACCCTGACAAATTCGGTGCAGAATGTGGCCGAGGGCAAGACCGATGTGGCTGCAGCCCCATTCGTTCTGCCATTTCTAATGTCCCGCGCGGTTGGCCCCTATGCCAAGCTTGGCAAAGAAAAAGGTGCTGAGCTGGCCGGCAATCTCGCTGTCCTCTACACCTACCGGATCGCGGTTCAGGGTCTGTATGCCTATGACAGCAGCAACTTCTCAGGCTATGACGCCATCGCGGGTAAGCGCATTTTCAATGGCCCACCACGTGGTGCAGCCCTGACCAACGCCCGCGACCTTGTCCGCCTTGTAACCGGACTTGAGGAAAAGAAGGATTATACCGGTATTCAGGTAAACTGGGGCCAGGCGGTAAAGACCATTCAGGACGGTTCAGCTGACGCCTTCGTATTGCCGATGAGCTTCCCAGATGGGCGGATCATTGCCGCCATGGCATCGGGTGACATGACAATCTATTCCATGCCAATCGCCGCCTATGAGGGTGAGGCTTTCGGCAAGCTGAACAAGCGCCCGGGCACCGTTGGTGTGGCCCTGCCCGCATCGGAGCTTGGATATTCCGGCGGGGTTACTCTTGTGTCAGAGGATGACATGTTCCGTGGCCCCGGCACAGTTGGTGGCGAAATCGTGAACACCAGCATGGATTTCGATACTGCCAAGGCTCTGACCAAAGCCTTCATCGACAATCTTGATAGCGTCTATCGCAAGAAAGCCCCATTCATGCCAAGCGCGTGGCATGGTGAAATCGATGTAGCCAAGACCGACATGTGCGGGCTAAACCCGCTCAAATATCATCCTGGTGCCGTCGCCGCCTGGGAAGAAGCTGGCTACAAGCTGCCAGATTGCGCAAAGTAATCATCTGAACTTTATTGGGGCGCCAGAGCAATCTGGCGCCCTTTTGGTTTGCGCCGGGGGAAAGCAATCATGTCTTCAAAAGCTGATCAGGTAGCCGAAAAGGCTGATCTTGGAATGCGTTTTGTTTACTGGCTGACAGTGACCATGGTCGTTGTTGGTCTGATCAACATGACGCCCGGCATTCCAGGATATGACGATCTTGCCGCCAGCCTGACAGGCAATGACGGAACCACTTTCCGGAAATTCCCCTTTGAATGGTTCTACCCGCTATTCTTTGCGATGATGATGCTGATCGTTGCGTTGAAACATTCCATGTGGCGCGACTGGAAAGACAAGAGTATCTGGCGCCGGCGTTTCGGGCTGCTCATGGATATTGCCCTTGTCACCATGGCGATGGTGATTTCCACAACCTATCTTGTCGAAATTGAAGCCATCTGCCTGATCGACCAGTTCACCGGAGACAGGGCAAGGCTGATCCAAGAAAGCCTAAAGGCTGAACAGGAGCTTGCCGAACTGCTGGGGATGACACCGCCGACGACGGTCGATGATCCTAAATGTGTGAACAATACTGGGGGGTGGCTTGTCCTGATCGTCGGTCTGGCGATCGTCGTATTCCTGTCCTACAACATCAAAGTCTGGGGCCTGCCGCTAGTTTTGGTGGCAATTCTGATTGCTGCCTACACCATCATTACTGTCCTTGTCTGGTATTTCCACGGCCCCGATGACATCAATAAATATCTGATGACCAAGCTTGCTGGTGAGCCACGCATGCTGGCGGATGGCCGCCCGCGCGTTCACGATATTCTGGTCAATAACTCCTCAGGTCTGCTTGGCCGGTTCATGGACATCATCCTGAACACCATTTTCCCCTATCTTGTTCTGGGATCACTGTTTGGCAGTTCTGCAGGTGGCCGTTCCCTGATCAAGCTCGCCTTTAGATGGACGCGTAATCTTCGTGGCGGCCCCGCCCATGCAGCGGTTGTGTCATCGGCAATGTTTGGCACTATTTCTGGTGGGCCGATTGTCAACGTGCTGTCGACTGGCGTGCTGACGATCCCGATGATGCTGAAGCGCGGATTTTCCAAGGTGTTTGCTGGCGGGGTTGAAGCAGCGGCTTCCTCAGGTGGATCAATCATGCCACCTGTGATGGGCGTGGCAGCTTTCGTTTTGGCAGCCCTGACCGGTGTTCCCTATTCTGATGTAATTGTCGCAGCGGCAATCCCAGCGCTGGCCTATTTTTTCTGTCTTTTCCTGTCCGTTTTCTTTCAGGCGCGGAAGCAGAAAATTGAAGCCATCGGCAAAATTACTGACGACATGCGGCTCGACCGTCAGGACATGCTCAATCTGATTATGATCTTTGGTCCGATTCTGCTGATCCTTGTGCTGTTACTGACGCGCAAGGAGGCTGTCGGCTGTGGCATGTTTGGCGCGCTAATGGGGGCTGAGCGCATCATCACCGAGGCTGGATGCCAGGTAACAAGCTATTCCTGGTTCCAGGAGCTGATCCGCAATGCGGCGGGCGATGCCGGCAGCGCCGGATGGTATGCTGTAATCCTGCTTCTGGGACTGTTGTTCGTTGACCCCGAGGTGCGGGCAAAGCCGATGAAGGTTGTCGACGCGCTGTCCAATGCCGGCATCCTGATTTCAACGCTGTATCTAATGTTTCTGGCCGTTTCAATCATCGATTTCTGTCTGCAGTTCACTGGCCTGCCAACCTTCCTGTCACTGGATGTTCTGGGATGGCTGCAGTCACTTGGCCTTGGCCAGGGTGGATCAACCTTCTTCCAGCTTCTGGCACTTCTACTGACTATGATGATGGCTATCCTGCTTGGCATGGGGATGCCAGCTGTTCCAGCCTATATCAATGTCGCCCTGCTGCTGGGACCGGTGCTGTCCGGACTTGGGATCAGCACGTTTACAGCGCATATGTTCATCTTCTATTTCGCTGTGGCCAGTGCGATTACCCCGCCGGTGGCGCTGGCGGCATTCGCTGCCGCCTCAATCACCAAGGCGGAGCCCATGTCGACAGGCTTCTCGGCGGTAAAATCCGGGATTGTGATGTTCGTGATCCCGTTCGTATTTGCCTTCTATCCAGAAATCCTGCTGATCGAACAGGCGGTGGTCGACGCTGCCGCTTCGGCAAGCGGTCAGATTATCTATCTGCCTGGCTATGATGGTACGCTGGACAAGATGGCACTTGCCATTGTGGTGGCACGGCTCGTGCTGGCGCTATACATGGTGTCCAGCGCACTGGCGCGCTTTGACAGTCGCACGCTCAGCTGGCCAGAAGTGGCAATCCGCCTCGGCCTTGCCATGTTGTTGATGGTTGGCCACCCAGCGGTCTACCTCAGTGCTGCAGTCGGGTCAGCCGCGGTGATTGCGTTCCATGTAATCCGCAAGCCAGCACCCGCCTGATAGAGGGGCTGACGATTGGATCCTGTTGCTGAGGCCAGATAAGGGATTAATCGCAGCGACGGCCTAACGACCATGGCTGCGATCATACCCATTTGGAAGTGGCGACTGCCAGTCACCTAGTGTGCCTTCCTGCGATGCAAAAATCTCAAGCTTAAGTGGATAACAGTTTGCGACATCGCTGGAATGCGTGGTTGAACAATCCCCCCCCGGGCAGGCCGACAGAGCGCCCATCAGGTCAATCTCGGCAAAGAATTCGATAAAGTCACCGGGCCGAACCGGGCTAGCCTTCATGAAATACTGGCCTGTATCACGGGTGAAACCGGTACACATGAACACATTCATGACGTCATGAACCTGGGTTTCAATCTCAGCCATGGGCTTGCCAGTTGCATCAGCAAGCGCCCGCGTCAAATTTGAATGACAGCAATGATGATAGTGATCCCCGGCAAGAAGATGATGCGTGTAGGGATCGCAGCGCGTGCCGATCACGTCATGCACCGATCCGCCAAAATCATCCATGCCGTACCAGCCAAGTGTATCTTCAATGATGGTGGCCATGGGGCGCAGATACGGGATGGAGGACCACAGCCGTTCACCAGTTGTCACATGCGTGCCGTGAAGCGCCCGCGTTTTGCCAGAATAGAAACGTTCGTCCAGATTGCCATCTGCCCAGAGATTGAGGTCACCAACCTGAGGACCGTCGACAGAACTAATCCGGAAAAATTGTCCAGCCTGCGCGCGGAAGGTGCCAGCCTCACGTGGGGGCACAACAACTTCATCAATCTTTTCCGCAGTCGTTCTTGCAGCGCGATAGAGACGAAGATCAGGTGGGGACAAAGTATCATTTGGATAAACAATGACAGGCTCGACCGCCTTTCGCGCTGCAGCGTCATCAGGGGCTGAAACGTGGTTAGAGCTGGAATGGTTGTCTGTCACAGATATGCTCCTTGAAGGCGGTCTAGAGACGATTGGCTGCCCCATCATTTGTCAAAGACGGAAGCGTGACAAGTCTTGGGTTAATCTGTCAGCAGGTTCTTCAAACAGCTTGTCAGCACTTCTGGCATGACTGACGACAGAAGCAGGATGACGTGATCTTCTGGTCGCTCAACGCAAGAGCTGCATCTCGCAGCACAGTGATCTGCCCAGCATCGGGATCGCCACGTCTTTCAACACATTCAGCAAGCCCGTGAAGTGACCAAATATTCCCACGATTCTGGCGGCTTTTGGGCAGCACATCATCAAAACCAAGATCACGACGATAAACCGCCTCAGCACGATCTACATGACCCTGTTCCAAAAGCAGCGCTCCAAGCGCATGTCGTGGCGGGTGCATCCAGGCCCGAGGTTCATTGTAATAGAGAGAGTCTTCACGCATCGCGGCAAGCTCCAGCCATTCGAACGCCTCCTCATATCTTGCTGCATGATAAGCCAACTCACCCTTCATCATGGCCTCACCCACTGCAAGAATATCGTCGGCAGGATTGTTGAAGAAGCCATGCACGGCCGGAACGGCACGGCGCGCCGCGGCGAACTCTTCTGCTGCCTGGTTGGCGTCACCTTCACGCCCCTTCGCGGCAAACGCCACTGCGCGTCCGTAATGATACATCACCCAGGAAACAGGCAGATAATCGGGATTGCCTTCAAAACGGGACTCAGAAAGTTCATCCCAGCGGCCGAAACGCACCGGCACATGAAGCAGCGTCGAATGATAACCTTCCAAAGTCATTTTCAAATGCGTGTCGGGCCTGCTTTCAAAGGCGCCTTCCAGAACCGCCTGCATTTCAGCCACCCCGGCCATGGCATCAGCGTGGTTGCCGGTCATCATGCCAGCATAGATCAACATGTGCGCGTCATGGCAGAGCGATGTTCGATAGAATGGCGTGGCCGCCAGAAACGGCTTGAACATCTGGTTACTGGCTACCGCCTTGTGACTACAGCGCGTTGCCGCCCCAAAATCACCTTCAAGTGCATGAATATGTGCTGGCATATGATGCAAATGGCCTGCATCACGGGGTGCAAGATCGCCAAGCCGGTGGGCCGAAACCATTGCTGCTTCAGGCGTTGGAGACATTTCCTGAACATGAATGTCGTAATGCAAAACACCAAGATGATCGGCACCATCTCCCGCCAACGCATCTGACAGCGCCTTATAAATGACATCAACACGCGCAACCGGGTTGGCAGCGCGTGCATCAACATCCCAAATGGCCCAAGGCGTCAACATGATCTGGGAATCAATGAAAATGGCGGCGATATCCGGATCGTCACCAAAACGCTGATAGACACCCTTCATGGCATCAGCATAGGCAATGTCCCATCTGGCAAAGTCTGCTTCATAGGCCGGAAGTTCGGGCGTCGGGTAGCGGTCGGCCAGCGCAGCGACAAGAGCCTGCTCCTGTACTGTTCCAGCACCGGCCTCGACAAGGCGCAATGCCGTCATGGCCGCTTCATGACAGACAGCCACAGCCTCTGTCTTCTCGGCTGGGGTAAACCAGTCCCAGGGCATGTTCATAAACGGGCCGCTGGCAAAAGCCACGCCCCACCAACCCATGATGCAGGCGTCGTCCAAGCGGACGGCCGCCCGAAAACAGTGGACGGCAGCTTCCAGATTAAAGGCATAGAACCACCCAAAGCCACGCGCCACCCAATCGGCGGCGGCACCATCACTGCTCAGAAAAGCTGGGCGTCTGGCCCCAACATCAAGGGCGGCAAAGGCTGGCTTCGTTGCAAGATCCAAAGTCATGAATCCTCTCTAAAACCGGTTATCCGTCTTCGGCAAGATTTTCTTTTCGCACAGACAGGTTGGCAGCAAAGCGCTTGTGGAACGACAGATAGCCACGGTCGAGATTCATCACATCTGAACGCATCAGCCGGTGCAGATGCGGCAGCCTGTGGAATGGTACCGCCGGAAAACTGTGATGCTCGGTGTGATATGGCATGTTCCAAGCCAGAAACCGAACAGGGGCGGCAGTTAGCAAGGTGCGGGTATTAGCCAGCATGTTGTCATTTCCCAGCTCACACCCGGCATGTTCTGCCAGAAGATAGGCTCGCAAAAAGGGCTGGCCCAGAAGCAACGGCACTAAGACATAGGTTGCAAACCACCCCTGAAAGACAAGCATTGGAATGACAGCTAAATAAAGACCCAGCATCCACCGCGCTTCAGTGTAGATCGCCTGCCGCACCGTTACGGGAACATAAACGTCATGGCGGCGCCCAAAGGCATTACCCACAAGCACACGCAGGTTGCTGATCCAGAAGGGTAGCCCCGTCAAATACCAGCAATATGCAGCAGCACTGTCCGGCTTTGGTGAGGCAAGTTCGGGATCGCGTGCCGGGTCCTGGGTGAATTTGTGATGATCCTGATGGAAATAGAAGAACCAGCGAGGACCAATCACAAGCATGGCTCCCGCCAGCCTGCCAACCGCCCGGTTCATCCACCGACTGCGAAAGGCGGTGGCATGACTACATTCATGCATGGCCGTGAACAGAAACACCATGACGATGCCCTGCCCCGCCATGGCGAATATCTGCCATACACCGGACAGGATCATATTCAGCCAGATCATCACGGCAATTAGACTAAGATGCCCAACCAGCTGCACCAGCCCCGCCAGATCCGAGCGCGCCATCAACACCTTCCTGTCTTCGGACGACAGATTGCGTAGAACCTCACGATGGGTTGTTCTGGGCGCAGTCACGGCAGCCTACCCGACACCATCACGGTTCAGGATCGTCACGAGACCCGCTGCCGGATCGACATGCACTTCATCACCAGTCTGGATCAGACTGGTAACATCTCCATCCTCAAACCGGTCACACATGGCCATTTCGGCAAGCGCGGCACCCTGCGCCAGAATGGTATTCGCCGCATTGAACAGAATTGCCTTTGGCGCCATGTCGCGGGTCTTCATTTCATGCAGCATCCATGCGGTGGCCACTCCACCTTTGGCGGTATTAAGAACCAGTATTACATCGCGGTAACTCTGCCCCACGAGCTTGTGTTGCGGGCGAGAAAACACGCCCTTGATTCGGTCGAGGTCATAGCGGGCCGAGAAATTATCATCTGCCACAAGTGCTGTTCCGGTGACCGGCAGGCCGATGCCAACATGGCATTTCAGTTCGATACTCATACGCCGGCTCCTCTGTCGACGACCTGACCAGCTTCGGCCGAGGCGATGCAGTCTTCCATCGTGGCCAATGCAGGCGCATAGCCATAGCCACCAAGTATATTGACGATCTTTGCCGAGTTGCTGAGAAGACGTTTCCAGCCATTCGCCTCTCCAATCTCGCGGGCATATTGCTGGTAGAAACAGGTGCCGGTGAGGACTGTGCCGCCAAACCCCTGAATCGCATCGACATATCCCATGGCCGCCGCATCTGCATATACCTGAGCCGATGTACAGACGATCATGTCAGTGCTGCTGGCCCGCTTGCGGCCAGCACAAAGACTTGCCAGCTGTCCCATCTCGACCAGACTGAGCTGCGGGGCAGCGAACACAACAACATCGACATCCTCACCAGCTGCGCCAAAAGGCTGACGCAGAGTGGTAATTTCATCAACACCAATCCGATGCGCGGGCAGATCGCTGCCGTCGACATCCGCCACCGTCCGGCATTCCGGCGTGATGCCTGCAATATGAAACAGTGGGGTAGAGCCATAGCTGGCCATGGCGGCACCAAAATGCTTGATCTCATCAGAGGTTGGCACACGCTCGATACCTTCGATCACCGGAACCTGCCAGTAGCTTCCGGCCTGTCTGCCAATGGCCGCACCAAGAACCCCCCATTCCATAAGGTCTGATGGTGTCTGATCGACGATAAAGCGCATGGTTGCTCGACGGTGCCGGTCCAGATGAAGGCCATATCGCGGTGTGCGCCCGGTCAGACCGGCAGCCAGTGCCGACGGCCCACCTTCAAAATTGGAACGCGCCCCACAGACCGAATTGGAATAGATCACAACACCGGTATCCCCATAGGCCACATGGTCCCCGAACACTGGTGGCATGATGGTCTGATAGTTGATGCAGGTATTGGTCATCATGATGCCCATCGCCTGACAGGCGGCAATGAACCGGCGTTCAAGATCTGCCATTTCCTCGGTTTGGCCAAGCGGGCGGTAATGCTCAAGATCAACACCCCGCGGATCGGTAATCATGGGAATGGACACCTGTGCGCCATCGCCAGCAAGCCGCTCAACAAAGGCAACGCCAGCTTCGCCAAGCGATTCAGGGTCGGCCATCATATGCGCCTGACTGACCGGCACCATATCCTCGGCATCAAACATCCGGCCAATCTGGATCTGGTGGTCCAGTGCCCATGCACAGGCAGGCCCCATCTCACCGGCCAGCATCGCCTGTTCTTCATCGTCAAGCTTCACAGTTTTAGCCTCCAAATTGGTCCGATTCGCATATAGGGACCACGCCCATCACCAATATCTAACTTACTATGGCCAATGACGAGGGTGAGGCAGAAATTTGGCTGAATCCAGCCCCTATTCAGCTTTTTTGGCTTCATTGGGACAGAAATAGCCGGAGCAAGTTTTGTCGGCAGTCGATTAATCACCCTATGGTTTGAAGGTAACAACCTCACTGGCCAGCATTTGGCTAGAGGAATTGGAGGAAACTTAGGATGAAGAAATTACTTGCAGGCACCACCGCCATTCTGGCGGCAGGCGCATTCAATGTCTCAGCGGCCAATGCCGACTGCGGCGATGTCAGCATCGGTGCAATGGGCTGGGCCTCAGGCGAGTCCGTGACTGCCGTCGCGACATTCGTTTTGGAAGTCGGCTATGGCTGTAATGTCAGCGTCGTTCCAACCGACACTGTACCAGCGGTCACATCACTGGCAGAAAATGGCCAGCCCGACATCGTTCCTGAAGTCTGGCGCAACTCAGCTCCTGTCTATGGAGAGCTTGAGTCTGCTGGCAAAGTGATCACAGCATCTAACGTCTTTGCCAATGGTGGCGAAGAAGGCTGGTGGATCCCAACATGGCTTGCAGAGCAGCACCCTGAACTGACCACACTGGAAGGCATTCTTGCTAATCCAGACAAGGTCGGTGCACGCTTCCACAACTGTCCAGTTGGATGGGGCTGCCGCGTTGTGAATGACAATCTGAAAGTCGTTCACCAGCTTGAAGCCAACGGCGTTGAGGTCTTCGACCATGGCTCCGGTGCAAACCTTGGCGCATCCATTGCTTCGGCCTTCGCCGATAAAGAGCCATGGTTCGGCTACTATTGGGGCCCGACCGCGGTTCTGGGTAAGTACAAGATGACCAAGGTAGATATCGGCGCTGTCGATGCTGACCAGCATGCCATCAACCAGAACGCCGATGCAGATCCTGCGACACTTGGCGTGTCCGGCTTCCCGTCTGCACCTGTGCTGAACGCCATCACTGCCGATCTGGCAGCGCGTGAGCCTGAGGTTGCTGATTTCATCCGGAACATGTCATTCCCGAATGACGTGATCAGCAGCATGCTGGCATGGAAAGAAGAGAACAATGCATCGGCCGACGAAGCTGCTGCATGGGTCCTGACCAACCATGGCGACATGGTCATGTCATGGGTTAACGCTGACGCCAAGAAGAAACTGGCCGAGCGTCTGTAAAGACCCGAAACCAAAGCGGGTATGGCCTTGCCGCCATGCCCGCCAACCCACAGGCCGGCCATCTCGGCGTATTGGTTTTTCTTACAGGACAGCAGGCGGAGGGAGATTTCGAATGACT
>WTJS01000152.1 GCA_011524735.1 Alphaproteobacteria bacterium | reverse complement strand
CATCAACGCACCGAGATTATGCTCGAACATGGCGATGTAGCTTGTTGCAGGACCACCACGTTCAGACAGCGCGTCAGAGAAGAGACGCCCCCCAATCTTCAGGCCTGTTTCCCGTGAGATCTGCTCAATCAGCGCGGGACTCGTGATGTTCTCAACAAATAATGCACCAGCACCAGTTTTCTTCAAATGGCTGATGAGGGCAGCCAGCTCACTGGCTGATGGCTCAGCTTCGGTGTCGATACCCACTGGGGCTAGAAAATTCAAACCGTAAGAGGACGCCAGATATCCAAAGGCGTCGTGGGCCGTTACGACCGTACGGCGACCTTCCGGCAGAGATGCAAACCTGTCGCCAGCATTGGCATGAAGAGCCATAAGCTTAGTGATGTAAGCGGCTGCATTCGCCTTGTAGGAACTTGCATTCTTCTGGTCAGCTTCTGCCATCGCAGCGGCAATGTTTTCGACATAAATGACACCGTTTGTCAGGGCATTCCAAGCATGAGGGTCGATTTCCCCTGCAACACGTAGTGGAGCAATCCCCGTCGTCGCCACAACGACAGTGGCATTGCCGCCCGCATTTCTGATCAAGGTGTCTGACCAGGTCTCGAAGCCCATACCATTGACAAAAATGATGTCTGCCTTGGCCACTGCTTTAGCGTCAGCAGCATTAGGCTGATAGAGGTGGGCGTCAGCATCAGGCCCAACAATTGTCGTCACATCGGCTAGTTCACCTGTGACCTGCTGGACCATGTCGCCAAGGATTGAAAAGCTGGCCACGACCTGCATGCGATCCGCGGCCGAAGCCGAGCTGGCACAGGCAAGAAGCGAGATGACAAGGGCACCAATCATTCGTTTCAATTTCGTCTCCATAAAAGGGGCTAGGGATTTTGGCATGTGCCAGAGCATGCCTGGGCAGCCCTTCATCGATGTGATGAAAGGCGTCGACGCCGCAGGAACCCGAAACCCTGCGGCGCAAAAAGAACACTGAGAAAGAAGATGACACCTGCGACGAGAATAATCGCCGGTCCGGAGGGCACATCAGACGCATAAAAAGACAAGATCAGACCTGCCCAGCAACTGGTCAGTGCAAAAAGAAAGGTCAGGACAAGATAGCCTGTAAGAGTGGACACCCAGTATCGCGCCGCCGTTGCAGGCAGGATCATTAAACCGACGGCCATCAATGTTCCCAGTGCCTTGAAAGCGCCTAGCAAATTCAGCACAACCAGAAACATGAACCAGTGAACAACGACACCAGGCCGGGACGACTGACTTTCATGAAAGACAGGATCAATGGTGCTGGTAATCAATGGCCGCAAAATAACGGCAAAGCTGACTAGGGTGATGGTTGCTGTAGCCCCAATCAGATAGAGCGTTTCATCATCCATGCCGAGTATAGATCCGAACAGGAAGCTCTTGAGGGGCACCGCGGACCCAGAAGCCGATAGAATGAAAATGCCAAGCGCGAGCGAAATCAAATAAAGGGAGGCAAGGCTGGCATCCTCGCGGATGATCGTAAACCTCGCCAGGAGGCCCGTCAGAAGGGCGACGGTGATGCCTGCACCAAGACCGCCAATGATCATTGAGGTCACAGACAGCCCGGCAATAACAAACCCAATGACAATACCGGGCACAATAGCGTGTGCCATCGCTTCGCCAGCGAGCGACAGTCTTCGCAACACAAGAAACGCCCCAACAGGCGCAATGGAGAAACTGAGCACACTGGTCGCCGCAAGAGCACGAAGCATGAACTCATATTCCAGCCATTCAAACATCGGACAAACCCTCTGAAGAGGTTGTCTCTGTCTTGAACATTTTTGCCTGCCACGAAGCCTGGCTCTGGGTGAGATACCCAAAATTGACAAGATTGTCCGGTGTGAGGGTTGCGGATGGTGTGCCGAATAGGCTTTTGCCGCGACCCAGCAGAAGGGACGAATGGCAGTGATGAAGCACGGCCGACAAATCATGAAGCACCATAATCACAGCACGCCTTTCAACAGACCACTCATCAATCAGAGACAGCAAATCTGCTTCAGTCGACTGATCAATAGCTGTAAAGGGCTCATCAAGCAGAATGACAGATGCATCCTGGACAATGGCACGGGCGAACAGCGCGCGCTGAAGTTGACCCGCAGACAGCGTATGCAGTGGCATGTCGCGGAGTTCGGCTATGCCTGTGCGGTCCATCGCCATGTCTATGGCGGTCCGACCACCCGAATCAATCTGGCCCGTAAATCCAAGACTACGCCAGGTGCCCATCTCCACCAGATCACGCAAACGTACCGGAAAGCGTGAATCAAACTCGGAACGCTGTCCCAGAAATGCGATCTGAGACGGCCGCTGCCCTTGCCAGGACAATTGCCCCTTAATGGGTGCCAGTGTTCCAAGAATAGTCTTTATGAGCGTTGATTTGCCGGACCCATTATGTCCAACAACCGCAAGCACATCGCCAGCACCCACCTCAAAAGAAAGGTCACTGACCACGGCCTGCCCCCGATAACCGAGGGTCAGCTCATGCGCCGACAGAATCATCTTACCTACCTGAGAGGTCAGCCAATTACGGTTGAGGCAATAACGGCCCAAAGCATGACGCAAGTTGCGCCAACCCCAACAAGCAGGCTTCGTGTGCTGAGTTCTGTGAAATTAAAACCGGGCCGGGATCGACCCTGAAGGACGCTCGAAGGCATGAATAACTCCAATCGGGGACACCCGCCCCAAATGAGGATTTCGACGTGCCTGGCAGGTATT
>WTJS01000223.1 GCA_011524735.1 Alphaproteobacteria bacterium | reverse complement strand
GCTGAGATCATCCACGGCACGGCACTGGCGAGCCTGAATGAAGAATTTGCTCGGGTTCTGACGGCGGATGAGCTGTTCGCCGCTCTTCAGACCTAAGGCGGCGGCGCTGCGTCCCTGACGCCATTTTTTACGCGCCCCATTTTTTACTCGCCGAGGTGACATTTGTTCGGCACAGTCATGATGATGGGGGAATGATCATGATCACAGCGATAGATCACATCGTCATGACAGCAGCGGATGTCGAAGCGACCATCCGGTTCTATTGTGATGTGCTGGGTATGGAGCTTCAGGAGTTTCAGCCAGCCGATGGCAGTCCGGCGCGCAAGGCCTTGCTGTTTGGTGCGCAGAAAATCAACCTTCATGATGCAGCTGCGCCTTATGTGCCGCATGCCCGTCAGCCCGTCGCCGGAGCGGTGGATCTGTGTTTCCTCAGTGATATGCCCATTGCCGATTGGCAGGCGCGACTGGCGGAGCGTGGCATTCCCATTGAACATGGGCCGGTAGATAAAACCGGCGCCACCGGGCCACTCTGGTCCATCTATGTTCGTGATCCGGACGGTAACCTGATTGAAATTTCCAATCTGGTCTAGCCGCATATGTTTCTATCGTCTCTGGCAACCGGGTTTGTCCTGGCCTTTTCTCTGATCATGGCGATTGGCGCGCAGAATGCCTTTGTTTTGCGGCAGGGTCTGCTGCGCCAGCATGTATTGGCTGTCGTGCTGTTCTGCGGTCTGTCGGATACCATTCTCATTTTTGCCGGAGTCGCCGGTATTTCGCTGTTCATCGCTGATTTTGCGGAACGTCATGCGGCAGTGATGTTTGGGCTCGCGGCGATATGGCTGGCCATTTATGGCGCGATGCGTTTGCGTGACGCCTGGCGTGGTGGGGCGGTTATTTCGACAGATGGATCCGAGACAACCAATCTGGCCGCGACATTGGGAACGCTGGCGATCCTGACCTATGGTAATCCGCACGTCTATCTCGACACAGTTGTTCTGATTGGAACCGTGTCGCTTCAGTTCACGGGTGTTGCCAAGCTCAGCTTTGCCATTGGCGCCGCATCGGCAAGCCTGACCTTCTTCTTCATGCTTGGGTTTGGGGCAACCCTGCTGGCACCGCAGATGACACGCCCGGGCGCGTGGCGTGTGCTGGACACGCTGATCGGTGTTGTGATGTTTGTTCTGGCTGCCGGTATGGCAGCCGCCGGTGGTTGGCTGACCTTTTAGTCGGACTGATCAGCCAAAGGCAGGATCAGGCGTCGTCCAGATCTTCTTCAAGAATGCTGATCTGAACATGGAAGCACACCTCGCCATCTTCATCATCCTGAAACACCACACCAATGAACTCGTCTTCCAGCATCAGGTCGGCTGAGTCTTCCTTGTTTTCACGGCGGGCCAGCGACAGGCGGTTATTACCAAAACGCTGCCGCAGGTAACCCTGGACTCGTGCTGCATCACTTGCATTCATGACTGGTCTCCGTTGTCGCGTTTCAGCCTGATTTTTTCCCTGATTTTCTCAAGGAGTCGGGCTGGTCCTGTTCATCTGTGTCTAGGTTCTATCGCAAGCTGCCAACCCTGTCCATGACTGAGCAGGGCGTTGCCAAAACTGTCTCAGCCATAGCGGGCAATTTGTCCGCCGCCATGCCGTGGCCAGGCCGGGCGGGTGGCAACGTCACGGGCTTCACAGGCCGTGCAGCGCATCCGTCCACCAAGCTCGGGTACGGGAAACATCGGCCCAAGCCTGGCAATCAGGGGGGCTGTTTCAACCTCTGCATTATGGCCGCAACGGTGACACCAGCAGAAAACATGCAATCCGTCTGCCGCCAGATCACCCAATGTTGCCGGATCAACCGGGTCATGGCGTGCTGTCACCCGTTTCTTGAACGCGCCCATGCGTGCTGTCTCCTGCCATGGCTGCCAGTACAGCCGTTATTTGTTCATGATTTGTTCTAATTTAGTGTTAACTCAATGAGCAGAGGCTAACAAGAGACAAATTGCAGATGTCCTGGCTGAAGAGACAGTTGTGAATATCTGTCGCAGGGCGACGGGTCAGCCGCTCACAAGCCGGGGGAGCTTGTTGAAATGGCCGATGACGTCAGACACGTTATTGGCGCGGCACAGCACCCGTGTGCGATCCCGCAGCAGAAATTGTGGCTTTTCCTTGGGGTGGCGCTGTTTCTTTTCAATCACAAACAGAGGCGTCTCATGCGTGTGTTTGAAAATAGAGAACAGCGCGACGCCATTCAGATGGTCGAGCGCATAGTCGCGCCATTCACCAGCTGCGACCCTGGCGCTGTAGGCTGATAGGATAAGACTGAGTTCCGTCCGTGAAAAATAAAGCTGGCGGCGAAGTTTTCTGGGGGTGGAAACGCTCGACACGGCTGACAGATACCTGCTTTTCTGTTGGCTGTTTTGGTTCTTCTGTTTATGTTGGGGCAGCTTTGCGCTGGCGTCAACCGAAGGTGCGCGACAGGCAGCATGGCTGGGTCGATATTCTGGCCATCGGGGCGTTGTAAAAACAGGGCCTCTGGCGGGGTGAAGACCACCAGTTTTTATTCAGATCTGTCATGGCCTGGGCCATGGGCAGGGGACAGAAAATGGCCGATATTTTTGACGAAATCGATGAAGAGCTGAAACGTGACCGGACGCAGGCCCTGTGGACGCGCTATGGCAAATATGTGATTGCCGCCGCCGCCGCTGTGGTTCTTGGTGTTGGCGCATCACAGGGCTATTCGGCCTGGAC
>WTJS01000183.1 GCA_011524735.1 Alphaproteobacteria bacterium | reverse complement strand
ACACTCTACCGCTCCGCGAAAAACGGGCCCTTCTGCGATATATTTTCCCATCAGCCGGCATTGGCACGGCGATCGGCGCGCTTCCCGGAATCGGGTCGACCCTTGCTGCCACACTTGGCTACAGTTCGGCAAAACGCAGGCACGAAGCACGCCATCCTGACGGCGAAAAGTTTGGAAGCGGTGTTCCACAAGGTGTGGCTGCCACAGAAGCGGCAAATTCTGCTGTATCCGGTGCCAATTTGATCCCTGTCCTGTCGCTGGGCATACCTGGGAATGCCGCTGCTGTATTCCTGATCCTCGCCATGGATTCCATCAACGGACTGAACCCTAGCCCGGGGGTTTTCAAGCTTCCATCCAGTGGCATCAATGCTGAAATGGCGATGGCTTTTGGTCTGTTCACGCTGATGGCTGCCGCTAATCTGATGAACTGGCTTGGTGGCCTGCAGATCATGCGGCTTATGGGCAACATGATACATATTCCAAAACATATTCTGCTGCCAACAGTGCTGCTGATGACTATGGTTGGCATCTATGTTCAGGACACAAGCTTGCTGGCTGTCATCTGGCTGGTGATGTTTGGCATGGTTGGCTTTATCATGAGGCTGATCCACCTCCCGATTCTGCCGTTTGTAATCGCCTTCATTCTGGGCGGCCCGCTTGAGCAGACTGCACGACAGGCCTTTGCCGCCACCGGCGGCGACCCCTTCTTTCTGTTTTCCAGCCCAATCTGCATTCTGCTTATGGCAGGTTGTGCGATTGTGCTGATCCATTTTTCAAGAAAGCCTATTTCATGACCCGCCCGAATATTCTGTTCATCACGTCAGACCAACAGCGCGCAGACTGTCTTGGCATTGCCGGGCGTAGGATCAAGACACCACATCTGGATCAGCTGGCCCGCGACGGCACCCGCTTCACTAACGCGATCACCCCTTGTGTAATTTGCCAGCCGGCCCGCGCTTCCATCCTGACGGGCCAGCTGCCCCGGACACACGGCGTCCATGACAACGGCATTGATCTTGATCCTGACCTTGGCGGCAAGGGTTTTGCAGGCACGCTTGCAGGTGACGGCTATGACACCGCCTATTTCGGCAAGGCACATTTTTCGACTTATCACACCTTTGAGCCCACCGGCACACCGGAATGCGTGAAGTCTTCAGCAAACTATGATGAAAGCTGGTACGGCCCCTATATGGGGTTTGAACATGTGGAGTTGATGCTGGTTGGCCATAATTGGTTTCTTCCCGAAGAGCCCCCACGAGGTCAGCATTATGAACGCTGGCTTTTTGCGGATGGGCGTGGCCACGAAAAGAACGCGGCCTATCTGGAGAATGCACGCAACACCAATGGTGCAGCACAAACGCATCATTCAAAGCTCCCGGTTGCCTGGCATAATTCAACATGGACGGCCGATCGGGCAATCAACTGGCTAAATCGTCGTGATGAGGATGCAGACCCTTTCTGTGCCTGGGTCAGCTTTCCTGATCCACACCATCCCTTTGATGCCCCAGAACCATGGTCCTATCTTCATGCACCTGAAGATGTTGATCTGCCAGAACACCGGACCCGTGATTTTTCAAACCGGCCCTGGTGGCATGAAGCCGTTCTGACGGCTCAGCCTGCTGGCGCTGAAGAACATGCCAATATCCGCAAACAATACAGCCGCATCCCAGAGCAAAGCGATGTACAGCTTCGTGAGATCATCGCCAACACCTACGGCCAGATTGCCCTGATCGACCACCAGGTGGGCAGGCTTATGGCAACATTGGATGAACTTGGACTCCGCGAAAACACCATCGTCGTCTATTCCTCTGACCATGGCGACTGGCTTGGTGATCACGGGCTAATTCTGAAAGGTCCCATGCATTATGACGGGCTGTTGAAAGTGCCTCTGCTGATGCGGGGGCCAGGCATTGCAGCCGGAGAGACCAACGACAATCCAGTCAGCACTCTGGACCTAGCATCTACTTTCACTGACTACGCTGGTACAACCCCACAATTGACGCAGCATGGCAACAGCCTGCGCCCAGTGCTGGAAGATGGTGCCAAGCGCGACTATGCCCGCAACGAATGGGGGCTGTTGCCAACCCGGGCCGGTGTTGAGCTGGCCCTGCAGACGGTCCGCACCTGCAACGCCAAGCTTACAAAGGATATGATAAGCGGTGCTGGGGAAATGTATGATCTGGAAAACGACCCACATGAAATGATCAATCTTTATGATGATCCAACCCATGCCGGGCTGCGAGCCACGCTTGAAGCCATGATTGATGAACGGCCAGATGACATGGTGCCGCTTCGCGAACAGGTCGGAATGGCATAAGAAAGAGATGTACAAAATAACGAGTTGAAGGAGCATGCTGACTATGCCTACCGAACCAAGAGTGGCGGTTATCCGCGGCGATGGGATTGGCGCTGACGTTACAGACGCTACGCTGAACATCATCAACGCAGCACTAAACAAAGTCGGCGCGTCCCCATTTACCTGCGATGACATCCATGCGGGTGCAGCCTATTTTGCCGAAACTGGCAGAGACATCGAAACCGATGGAGAAACAAGGGCCGGTGATGCCGATGCCATTTTTCTTGGGGCGATCGGATTACCTTCAATCCGGCATGAAGATAGGACAGAAATTTCTCCGCATCTTCGGCTGCGCGACAGGTTTCAACTCTATGCCGGGGTCCGCCCGGTGCGGGCATACCCCAATGCCCCGCAACGCCTTGCCGACCCACGCGCAGCAGGCTTGGACCTTGTGATTATCCGCGAGTCCACAGAAGGTCTTTTCTATACGGCAGCAGTTCACAACCGGTCTATTGTTGAAGGAGAGGTCACAGCCCCCGATGCCGTCAGTGACATCATGCGAATAACCGCATCAACCACGCGCAAGCTTCATGAATTTGCCTTCAACATGACACGCCGACGGCGGGATCGTGGCCGGGCTGGAAAACTGACCTGTGTGGACAAAGCCAACGTCTTTAAATCACAGGCTTTCTTTCGCACACTGTTTGATGAGGTGGCACAGAAGCATCAGGATATCGATACCAGCTATAACTATGTTGACGCCATGGCGCTCGACATGGTGCGACAGCCATGGGAATTCGATGTGATGGTCATGGAGAACATGTTTGGTGACATTCTGTCTGACCTTGCTGGCGGTCTTGTCGGCGGTATGGGAATGGCCGCCTGCGGCGAGATTGGCGATGAAACAGGGCTATTCCAGCCCGCGCACGGATCAGCCCCAGACATTGCCGGCACTGATCGCGCAAACCCTCTTGCCGCCATTCTCAGTGGCGCCATGATGCTCGACTACCTGGCTCAGAAATGTGATTTGCCACTCTATGAACAGGCAGCAGGACTGATTGAGGACGCTGTTGCGAAAGGCTTTGCAGCGAATGCGTTACGCCCTATGGAGTTTGGCGGCGATATGGGAACACGCGCAGTTACAGATGAAGTCCTTACCCAGATTGCGAATGGCTAGATAGCAATCAGGACCGGGATCATCAGCACTGATGCAACCATGCTCCACAGAATGGCCATGGCGATAGCCCCGCTTTCACCCTGAAACCTGTTGGAGAAGGTAAGTGCCATGACGCCAACCGGCGCAACGGCCACAAGCAGTGATGTGCGTGACGGATCAAACGCATAGCCACCGACACCCAGCATCAAAAAAGCCGCAATTCCTGGATGCGCCACCATCTTCATGAATGTAACAAGGCCAGCCAGACGCAGATTGACGCCACTGATCGGTGCTGACAGAACCACACCGGTGGCGAACAAACCTAGTGGCGCTGCCGTTCTAGCTGCAAATTCTGCACTGCGTATTAAAGCCATGTAAGGCTCGCCCGGCAGAAGACGAATGCAAAGACCTGCCAACAGGGCAAGAAGAAGCGGGTTTGCCCGCTGGCGCAGAAGTGCGGCCAGCATACCGTCTCTTGCCCCCGCATTCATATCCAGTGCCACAATAGTTAAAGTGAAGATTGCCATATCAATGGCAATAATTCCCTGAATGGGCACGATTATATCTGGGGCAAAGGCAAACTGACTAATGGGATAGGCAAACAGAACATGATTGGAAAATGACGCTGCCATCGCTGCCAATATCCCGTTCTTCAGATCAAGGCCAAGCCCCCACATCGCCAGCAGCATCGTGGCAAGATAGACAATACCTTCCGCCGCGAAATAAAGACCGATCAGCTGCATATCCGCATCGCCAAACTCACTTGTGATCATAATGCTGAACACAATGGCGGGCGCTGCCAACTGGGCAATGAACTTAAAGAGGGACGACACTTCGCCGACCGCAAAGACACCACGACGCCCAAGGGTGAAACCCAAGAAGAACATCAGCGCAACCGGAAAGACTGAGCCAAAGAAATTACTAAGAATATCAGCCATAAAGTTGCTTTCCGTATGCCGATACATTTAAGACGCCAAGTCGCGAGCCAAGCGGCACGCCAAATAGATTAGCATGCTGGACAGGCCCGAACATTACGTCTAGGCGTTCAAATCCGGGCACTCAGGTAAAAGCAAACAGACCGGCAATTGTGAGGCTGCCTGCAAGCTGGGTCAGAAAAATGCCTACAGAAGCCATATGGAGCAGCCCAAACATCCGCCGCGCACCTGCATCGCCCTCCAGATCACGATCCCGATAAGCATTGATCTGCGGTGTCAGCACCAAAAGGTTGATTGCAAAACCAGCGGCAATCGCCGCCGATACCTTCAGCTGCCATCCTACACCGGCCTGAAACGCAACACCGGTTGCCAGCAGAGCCAGCACCAAGCCAAACAAAAACAGCCTTGGAAACAGCACGCGTAGAAAGGCACCCACAGCCTTGGCCGACAGAGTCTTGAAGGCGGCCTGGGGCACTGCTGCCATGAAGAAAATCATAAAGCCCGCGATCGCGGCATGAAGCATTGCCAGGACCGTCATCACCACCTCCTTGGTCAAACTGTCGCCTTGGCAAGGTGGGGTCGGTTATCCCATCACACAAGGCGGGACGATGCCGCAGCCTAGCCGTGCCAGTTTGATCGCGACGGCCGGCTGTTCCCACCTTTTGCGACGGGGCGACCACCGGACTTTCCACCCGACTTTCCGAACGGCTTGCCGCCGGGCTTTCCGCCCAATTTGCCACCTGGTTTGCCACCGGTTTTGCCAAAGGGCTTACCCCCCTTTGACCCACCTGGCTTACCGAAGGGTTTTTTGTCACCGCGCTTATGGTCACCACCATTGAAATCGCCGCTCGCGTTCTGTTTGCTAAACGGCTTCTCGAAATCACGGCTAGCATTTCGCTTGTCACGACGATCATCACGGGGATCGTTGCGGCGATCGTTGCGCTTGTGGCCTCGATGGTCATCACGGCGTTCCGATTTGCCCTTATGACGCGCTTCGCGCGGCAGGCTTAACCGTTCCCCCCCATCATAGGATGGGGCAGCCTCAAATGCACGATCGTCACGGCGTGACTTCCTGTTACCAGAAAACTTGCCCTTGGCCGGCCGATCAGAGTCAAACTGACGCGGGGGACGATCCTCGCTGCGTGCCCAATCATGGTCCCGATCACGAGACTGGTGTTTTTTCTTGGCCCAACCCTGTTTCGACGGCGCTCGATCCGAACGCGTGTCTTGATCACGGCCTCCGTCAGCAAAATGCGAAGGCTTGCCACCAGACTTGCCGCCAGACTTGTCAAAGGATTTACCTGCCGGGTTGCCACCAGGTTTACCCGTCGGTTTATAGGCAGGTTTCGAAGCAGATTTACCAAACGGCTTTGCGTCTGATTTGCCACTTGGCTTTCCAGATGGCTTAGACCCAGCTTTGCCACTGGGCCGTCCGCCAGATTTTCCAAAGGGACGCCCCCCCTTGCCAGAAGACCGAAACTTCTTTGGTCCACGCGCTGGTGTTGCCGCATGTTCGGCCAGATCCACTTCTTCACCGCGGCTGTTTGTGACCAGTACAGATGTACGAATATGTTTTTCAATGTTGCGCAACAGACCTACATCTGCAGGGGTAAAGAGCGACAGCGCTTGCCCGGTCTGACCAGCGCGACCAGTTCTGCCAATTCTATGAACATAGGTTTCCGGCATTCGAGGCAGGTCATAGTTGATTACCCAGTTTAATCCGACAACATCAATGCCGCGCGCCGCCACATCGGTAGCGACAAGAACCTGCAATTGGCCAGTCTTGAACTTACGGATGACCTTGAGACGAATTTGCTGACGCATATCACCATGAAGCTGATCTGACTGAATTCCAGCTGCCATCAGGTACTGCATCATTTCTTCGGCACGCCGGCGCGTGTTGGTGAACATCAACACCTGCTCATCACCGATCTCATCCAGCAGATCAAGGAGCACATCACGCTTCTGAGATGTGTTCACCATGATTGCGCGCTGATTAACCGTGTCAGCCGTCTCGAATTCGCGCTTGATGCTGATTGTCACACCATCTGTGAGAAACTTATCCGCCAGGCTTTTCATTTCTGGCGGCATGGTCGCCGAGAAGAAAATTGTCTGGCGATCATCGGGCAGGCTGGCACAGATACGTTCCATTGCCGGATGGAAACCCATATCAATCATCTGATCCGCCTCATCAAGAATGAGGTGACGAACATGAGTGAGATCAACAACCCCTTTGGCCTGCAGATCTTCAAACCGACCAGGGGTTGCCACAATGACATCGACACCTTTTTTCAGTGCCTTGAACTGCCAGTCATAGCGCTCGCCACCACAGATGGTCAGGTAGCGGATCGCCTCACCGCTCGCAAAATCCTTGATCGAGGCTGATATCTGATGTGCAAGTTCGCGTGTCGGCGCAAGGATCAGGACGGCCGTTCGACGAACTTTCACCTCTTCCCGTGTCTCGACAATCTGCTGAATAAGCGGGAGAAGATAAGCTGCTGTCTTGCCGGTGCCCGTCTGTGCAAGACCAAGAATATCCCGCCCTTCCAGAATGGTTGGGATGGCCTGCGCCTGAATTGGAGTGGGTGTGCGAAACTCCAGCCCTTCCAGACGCTCGAGAATAGCTGTACCAAGCCCAAGCTCGGAAAACCCGTTTACAGGCATTTCCATCGATGTGGCATGGTCAGCGTCCATCCCGTCTAATGTGACAGGGGAATCGGTTTCCGAAGATCGGGTCATGAAAAATCCAGCGTACAGTTGTTGGGGGCCATTGGGCACCGCTCTATCCAACCGTACCTCTCGCGCAACAGGCTTTGGGCCATTGCGACAATATTGTCAACCGCAATAGGCGATTAATCCTTCATTCAACAGGTTGGCTTTGTCCTAGAAAAACTCTTTCAACCACCCCAAGCTAGCATCCGTATCACCATTTGCAGGCTTGTACTCTGCCCCGAGCGGCGCGTCATATCCAAGCGCGGCGATCTCGGCAAAGATGTGATGATAATTCACTTCCCCTGCGTCTGGTGCTCCTCGATCCGGCACTGAGGCAAACTGAATATGGCCTGTAATATCCAGATTGGCCGCCAGATTGCGGCTGAGGTTACCCTGCAAAATCTGAATGTGGTAGCAGTCAAACATAAGCTTCAGATTATCAGCTGCCACATCCTCAATGATGGCCCGGGCCTGATCAGTATGGTTCAGAAAATACCCCGGAGCATCATAATGGTTCAGAGGTTCAATCAGGATGGTGCGTCCGGCCCTGGCGGCCGTGGCGGCGGCATATTCGAGATTAGCAACAAAGGTTTCCCGCGCTGCGTCACCATCAGCAAAACCCGCCATGACATGTATGTTTGGAGTGTTGATCGCCGCGGCGTAGGCCAGCGCTTGATCAATGGCTACGCGCGCCTCGTCTTCACGGCCGGGCAAAGCCGCAAGGCCATTTTCACCATCGGCAAGATTGCCCCGAACCGTATTCAGCCCCAGCATTGACAGTCCTGTTGCTGTCAACGCCGCCTTTACATCTGACACATCATTTTCATAAGGCCAGTGACACTCGACCGCATCAAAGCCAGCCTTGGCAGCGGCATGAATGGCATCGGCTAGGGGTCTATCGTTCCAGAGAAACCCAAGATTGGCTGAAAAACGCATCAATCGTCCCATTCAACATCAAATGTGGTAACGAGCTGCCGAACCTGATCGGCACTCAGCGTCTGCGGGTTCATACCGCGAGTCAGCAGAGCAAGCCGCGCCGTATCTTCAAGCTCTTCGATAGCATTACAGGCTGCCTCAACATCTTTGCCGGCCACGACTGGCCCATGATTGGCAAGCATTACAGCTGACCTTTTGCCGGCAAGGCCACGAACTGCGTCACCCATAGCCGGATCACCTGGCAGGAAAAAGGGCAGCAGTTGAACCTTGCCGAGTTTCATGATGGCATAAGGTGTCAGTGGAGGCAGAAAATTATCAGAGTCAACATCATCCATCATCGACAACGCTACCGAATGGCAACTATGCAGATGAACCACGGCACCCGCCGTGGAGCGCGTGTCATAGAAAGCAGAATGCAGCGGCATTTCCTTAGTAGGCTTGTCCCCGTCGACAAATCTGCCATTGGCATCAAATCGGCTGAGCCGCCCTGGATCAAGACGACCAAAGCTCGTGCCCGTTGGCGAGACCAGCAGGCCCCCATCGTCCGTTCGCGCCGAAATGTTGCCAGTGCTGCCGCCGGTCAGCCCTCGATCAAACATTGACTTGGCCAGAAGGCATATCTGCTCGCGTAACGCTGTGTCGTTACTCATTAATCCTCCAGCTTAGACAATGCTGTGGCGAAAAAGTCCTCATTACCGAAATTACCCGATTTCAGCGTGATCGCAATGTCTTCACCTTTGACGCGCGAAAAGGTCCATGGAACGCCGGGCGCAATCTCAGCCCCGATATCGAGGCGTGACAGACCAAGCGCCTGTGCCACCGCACCCGAAGTCTCGCCGCCGGCAACCACAAACCTGCGGATACCAGCCTCAAACGCCGCAGTCGCAAGAGCTGCCAGCGCCTCTTCAACAAGGGCTCCAGCTTTTGCCACACCAAGCTTATCCTGAGCGGCCCGCACCGACTCCGGGGCGGCGGTCGCATAGACCAGAGGGTTGCTGCCGGCAGGTTGCGCGACAAGCCAGTCCAGTGCCAAGCCGACACCGCCCTCTGCCAACTGCAGCGGATCAAGCTGGAAAGATGGTGCAGATGCGCTGTAGGCAGCGACCTGTGCATTGGTCATCGCCGAGCAGCTGCCAGACAGAACAACTGCGCCGGGCACCAGATCCGGCACGGTAGCGACAGGGGCATCCGCAGCCAAGCTGCCATCAGCGCGATAGATGTTCGGCAATGGCATAGCCACCGCCGATCCACCAGTCAGCAAAGGCATGTCACAACAGGCCGCCGCAATGATGCCGAGATCGTCATTGGCAACTGCGTCCACAACCACATGCGCCACCCCGTCTGTGGAAAGAGCCTCTATCCTTTCACGCAAGGCGTCCGTACCGCGCGCTACCGTCAGCCTGTCGGCCAGACCGACTGGCTGGCTTACTTGCGGTTCAAGAAGGCGCATCAAATTGCTGTCGCGCATTGGGGTTAGCGGATGGTCCTTCATTGGGCTTTCCGCTAACGGCTGCTGTCCAACAAACAGATTACCCATGAAGATGGAGCGGCCATTTTCCGGAAAGGCTGGGCAATAGATTGTCTGTGTCGCCCCAAGATCAGCCATCAGGGCTTCTGCCACCGGGCCAATATTACCCTTATCCGTGCTGTCGAATGTCGAACAGTATTTCCAGAAAAACCGGTCGGCCCCGGCTGACTTGAGCCAGGCCAGAGCGGCGCGGCATTCAGAAACTGCCTCATCCACTGGAGCCGTACGGCATTTAAGGGCAATCACTTCAAACGGCGCGGTATCTGATGGCGGGTCTTTCGGAAGACCAAGACGAAGTGACACACGCACACCGGATCGCGCCAGCAGACCGGCAAGGTCAGTCGCACCGGTGAAATCGTCTGCAATACAGCCCAGCAATGTGGTCATGAGTCGTCTCCTGGAAGCTGCTGTCCAGAATTGCGGGCATAGACTTTTGCTACAGCGGCATCATCCTCACGCCCCAGTCCCATTCCAGACGCCGCCACATATTGCTGCAGAGCAGCGGCCGTGATCGGCGCGCTGAACTTGTTCGATTTGGCTATATCCAGAACGATGCCAAGGTCCTTCAGCCAGATATCCACCTGCGAATGTGGGGTATAGTCACCGTCGATAATGTGCGGAGCGCGATTTTCCAGCATCCAACTGGTGCCAGCACATTTTGAGATCACCTCAAGAAACCGGTCCGGCGCAAGGCCTTGCTGCATGCCAAAAGTCAATGCCTCAGCCATAGTTGCAATATGGACACCTGCCAGAAGCTGGTTCACCGACTTCATGACTGACCCTGGGCCGGCATGGTCGCCCATTTCAAAGACGGTCTCAGCGGTTGCATCAAGTACTGGCCGCGCGGCAGTGAAGGCGTCGGGTGTGCCAGCCGCCATGACACTGAGCTGGCCCTGCGCTGCCTTCACCGACCCGCCAGAAATTGGCGCGTCGAGATAGTGCACATTCACAGCCTCGCATCGCGCTTCAGCATCCTTAGCGAATTGTGGTGGGACGGTGGCACAGGACATCACAACCGCACCATCCTTCAGGCGCGGTACAATACCTTCATCGCCGAAGAGGACGGCCTCAGTCTGGTCCGCATTCAAGACAACAACGACCACCGCATCAAGACCGCCAGCGATATCGGCAAGCTCACCATCCGCGCCACCCTCAGCGCGGAATTTATCTACCTGCTGCGGCACAACATCAAAGCCATGGACTTCATGCCCAGCGCGTATCAGCGATTGCGCAATGCCATACCCCATCGATCCCAGACCGAAAACTGCAACTTTACTCACTGAAACACCTCGCAGGAAAATGCCTTAATCAAGAACGCCCTTCATGGAAGTCAGGACGAAAGACGCCGCCACTCAACTCGCGGCTGCATCTATCACGAGCCATGCTTATAGCAGGGCAGGCATGTAATGAAAAATTGAACGTCACTCTACGGCGACATCATTTCACTGGTCTAGAACAACAAGCTCATCAGCAAAACGTGAACCCTCGACGCCATCTCTGGGAAAGGCACCATCAAGAAGGTCGCCAGCCGTCATAATGCCAGAAATAATCCCAGCTGCCGGGCGCCCCCTTCTGAGTTCGGCAACAAGCGCATCCCGTATCTGGTTCCATCCTGCCTCACTGAGTTGTGCTGCCACGGCTTCGTCTCCCAGAATATGAACCATACGTTCATAGGCAGACACATAGATCAGA
>WTJS01000243.1 GCA_011524735.1 Alphaproteobacteria bacterium | reverse complement strand
GAATTATGCCTGGCCAGCTGTCCGGCGGAGTCCAACGCTGCCAATCTACCGCAAGGCCCGCGCGGATGACCAGAACGCTAAATTCGGACAGTCTGCTGCGGACGTGTATGGTCGGATCGCCCCCGCCGGCCTGTATAGTGGTATCGAATTCAAATTTGACGCTATCAGAAGAACACCTGACAGCCGCGCTGCCCACCGTATGCTAATTGCCGCAGGCAGTGACAGCGCTGCACTGTCAGAAGCCATATACCGTGCCTATTTCATCGATGGACGAGACATTGGTGACCCAAAAGAACTGGCGGCAATTGCCACTGAGTTCGGCAAACCTGATCTGATTGACACATCACAAGAGGACTCGATCGGACGGCAGCTTGAAAACAACCTATCCACAGCCAATCAGCTGCGCCTCGATGGCGTCCCCTATTTTATCTTTGCAGGAAAATACGCCATCGCAGGAGCGCACCTGCCTGAGCATCTTCTGCCTGCTATTGATGCTGCAGTCGCAGCCTGACTCAGGCCGATTAGACGAGAGCCAGCAGATCCTGGGCTAGCGCTTTAGCGATCTGCGGGCGCCCTTCCGGCTTCGGCATGGCTTGCTGGAGCATCAGTTTGTGATCCGTGCGCAACTGGATTTTGCCGCCCTTCCCGGCAATCCAAGCCACCAGCCGCTCGGGGCTGGCAAAGCTGTTATCCCGAAATCCGATCGCCATCCCTTTGGGCCCTGCATCCATGCGGTCAATATTGGCGCGTTTACACAGCTGTTTAAGTTCAACAACCGCAAACAGGTTCCGCACTGACTCTGGTAGCGGCCCAAACCGTTCCACCAGTTCAGCCATCAGACTGTCAGCTTCGGTGGCAGCATCCATGTCTGCAATCCTACGGTAAAGAGAGAGCCTGACTGTAAGATCGGTGACATAGTCTTCTGGAATACGCACCTCAAGCCCGAGATTGAGTTGAGGCGTCCATTCTAACATCTCTTCAGCTGTATCCTCACCGCCGCCGCTCTTTGCCGCTTCTACGGCCTGACGCAGCATTTCTTGATACAGCTCCACACCAACTTCGCGGACATGTCCGGACTGCTCATCACCAAGCAAGTTACCCGCTCCTCGAATGTCCATGTCATAGGATGCAAGAGTAAAACCGGCTCCAAGCGTATCCAGAGTCTGCATGACCTCAAGGCGACGCCGCGCTTGGGGGGTCAACAGTCTGTTGGGGTCCGAGGTCAGATAGGCATAGGCCCGCTGCCTGCCGCGCCCCACACGACCACGAAGCTGGTAAAGCTGTGAAAGTCCAAACATGTCGGCACGGTGAATGATCATGGTGTTGGCGCTGGGGATGTCGATCCCAGATTCCACGATGTTGGTCGACAGAAGAATATCAGCGTTCCCGTCGGCAAACCGTGTCATTACGTCGTCAAGCTCACTTGGCGCCATGCGGCCATGCGCAGACAGAATGCGTGCCTCAGGCACCAGAGTGGTCAGCCGATCATATACACGTTGCAAATCATCAATACGCGGACAAACACAGAACACCTGACCGCCACGGAACATCTCGCGCTTGATAGCTTCACGCAGTACGACCCCGTCCCACGGGCCAACAAAGGTTCGAACTGCGAGCCTGTCCACTGGTGGTGTGGCAATCAATGACATTTCACGAACACCAGACAGCGCCATCTGGAGGGTGCGCGGAATAGGTGTGGCAGATAAGGTCAGAACGTGGATGTCGCCACGAAGTTCTTTCAGTCGTTCTTTCTGCCCCACACCAAAATTCTGTTCTTCATCAACGATCAGAAGCCCGAGATTGTTGAAGGAAATCGACTTGGCAAGCAGTGCATGCGTTCCAATGACAATCTGCACCTCGCCTGAGGCGAGGTCAGCCTTGATCTGCCTTGCATCACCTGACGGTGTCATTCGCGACAGAACACCAAGCTTGACGGGAAAACCGGAAAACCGTTCGGTAAACACGCGTCCATGCTGCCGCGCCAACAGAGTTGTTGGGGCTACAAGCGCGACCTGATAGCCTGACATCGCCGCAATGAACGCTGCCCGCAACGCAACCTCAGTCTTGCCAAAACCAACATCGCCACAGATCAGCCGGTCTGTTGCTCTACCAGACGCAAGGTCGGTCACCACATCCTCAATCGCATTCATCTGATCTTCAGTTTCGGCAAACCCAAAACGCGCGCAGAATTCAGAGAATGTGCCGGTCTGAGCGCTCAATGGTTCCGCGCGCGCCGTTTGACGCTGGGCCGCAATCTTAATCAGCTGATCAGCCATGATCCGCACCCTGCCCTTGATTCGGGCAACGCGGGCCTGCCAGGCAGCGCCGCCAAGGCGATCAAGCTGGGCTTCAGTACCAGCACTGCCATAGCGCGACAGCATTTCAATATTCTCAACCGGTAGGTACAACTTATCACCACCCGCATAGACAAGCTGCAGACAGTCATGCGCGCCACCGGATGAATTGATAATCACCAACCCCTCATAGCGGCCAATGCCATGTTCGGCATGAACCACAAGATCGCCGTCTTCAAGCGCGCTGACCTCGCGCAGAAAATTCTCACCGCGACCACGCTTTGCACGTGGGCGTGAAAGGCGCTGTCCGAAAATATCGGTTTCTGTGACAAGCAGAAGACCATCTGTCTGGAAACCGGATTCCAGAACCCATTCAATAATATAGACGTCGCCTTTATGAATATCATTTAAGTCTTTAATACGCTCAGATGCATTGGCACCAAGGTGCTCAATCAACAGCTCTTCGATGCGTGACGCCGCACCTTCGCCGGCAACCGCAATGACAACTGGGCGGTTTTTCCCCGTCCGCTCAGCGCGGATCATGTCGGCCACTTCACTAATGACTGACGTTCCTGGCTCTCCCGCCTTTTGCAAGGTCGACCCCGCACGTCCGCCGGCATCATTATCTGCACCCTCTGGAGGTGCAGCAAAGCCCATGAAACGTGTACTTGTCTCGAGTAACGCCGTGGCTTCTGTTTCGGCAAGATACAGCCTGTCCTGCGGTAGTGGACGGTAGGTCATGCTGGCATCTTCTTCACCAGATTCGAGACGCGCCCCGTGAAAATCCCGGATCTGGGTAAAACGCGCCGCAATCGCAGCATCGGCTTCGAGATCCAAAACCAGAGACCAGCCAGCGCAGTAATCGGTAACCCGCGCCATATCTTCATGAAATAGCGGAAGCCAGTGCTCCATACCTGGATGCATCCGCCCGGCCGAGACAGATTCATAAAGCGCATCTCGACTGGCAAGCGCACCGAACATAGCCCGGTACCCTGTTCGGAATCGTTCGATTGCCTCTTCATCAAGCTGAAACTCGGCCACTGGACGCAGGGTCAGGTTCTTCAGCTTATCTGCACTTCGTTGTGTGGCGGCATCAAAGCTGCGGATGGTTTCAAGCTCGTCCCCAAAGAAGTCCAATCTGACAGGATTTTCCTGACCGGGTGGAAACACATCAAGGATACCGCCCCGCAGAGCAAATTCACCAGTTTCCCGCACCGTGTCAGTTCGCAGATATCCTTGACCTGCAAGAAATTCTGACAATCGCGCTGGCCCGGTTGCATCACCCTCTTTCAGATTAACAGATCGTTCTGCAAAGTAGGCTACCGGCGGAACACGTTGCAGCAACGCGTTCACGGTGGTTAGAAGCAGCGCTCCACCAGATTGTGATGCCGAAGCCTCCTCAGACAACCATGCCAAGGTTTCCACTCTTTGTCCGACGAGCGCCCCCTGAGGCGACATCCTGTCAAAGGGTAGACAGTCCCATGCTGGGAAGAGATGAACACTGGCGTCAGGCTTCAATCGGGAAATGGCATCCCGGATAGCCATCATTCGAGAGTCATCGCGCGCAACAAATACCAGCTTTTCACCACGCGACAGCAAATCCGAAATGGCCAGCATGTTGACGCCGTCCGGAACGCCCCACACAGCTTTTCCAAGGTAAATTTTATGAATTATATCAGTCAATTGTCAGACTTTTTTGAAACTTTTTATTAGATCAAGAACATCATTGTCATGTTCTACGGGTACCGGTGCGTTACCCATCACCCAGGCGTATATCCGGTCATCTCCGGCCTCAAGCAGCGCCTCATAAGAATCAAGCTGTGAATCACTCAGACGGTGAAGATGCTCCTTTGCAAAATAGCCAAGCAACAGGTCGGTTTCCTTCATGCCTGTATAGCTTGACTGATAAACAAGTCGGCGGAGCCTGATGGTACGCGTATCTTCCATGGGACCCCAGTTTTTACCCTATGAGAAATGCAAAATAACAGACGCAATGGCGGGAGGCAGCGATCTCCACGTTATAAGCCTATGGGGGCAATATGGTTACCTCGCGCCACAAAGCAATGGTTTTGTATCCCTTCGGGCTTTTGAAACAACCCTGCACTTCAGGTAGTCTGTCCGAATTGAATAGCACCCATATCTGGATTAGCCCTGCATGCACCCTAAACGCCCACCACAGTTGTTTGCACTCTTCGCCGGCACGACGGTTTTGCCTGGCGTCGGGGCCAAGCTTGCGGCAATTCTGGAAAAGCGCGTCGGCGCTCATGTTATCGATGTCCTCCGGCACCTCCCGGTCGGCCTGATTGACAGACGGGCCCGGCCAGACCTGAACAACATCGTTGATGGCAGCATCGCAACTTTCGAAATTCTTGTCGTCAAGCATGACAAGCCCCCACATGGCACAAGACGCCCATGGCGCGTTCTGACCGAAAATGAAAGTGGGCGGCTCGACATTCTGTTTTTTCACGCACGCGATGATTACGTCGCCCGCATGCTACCTGCTGGAGAACGCCGTATCGTCAGCGGGCGAGTGGAAATTCGTCAAGGCCGCGCGCAAATGGCCCACCCTGACCACATTGTCAGACCAGATGACCGCGCCAGCATGCCGGAAATGGAGCCAACATATCCACTGACCGCAGGGCTGACACCAAAGGCCCTTCGCCGGGCGATTGAGGGCGCGCTGGACAGGGTACCGGACCTTACAGAGTGGATACCAGACGAGATCATGACACGGTTTGACTGGCCAGATTTTGCGACGGCAATGCGCCGCGTACACAGCCCAGAAACGGCAGACGATCTATTACCAACCGCCGCGGCCCGTGCGCGGCTCGCTTTTGACGAGCTGCTGGCAAATCAGCTTGCTCTGTCCCTGGTTCGCCATGCGGCTGCAGACAGCACACCAGGGCGGAGTTTCGCTGGCGATGGGTCCTTGACGACAGCGCTCTCCAGTGAACTTCCCTTTTCTCTAACCGGCGCACAGAGACGCGCCATTGACGACATTCGCAACAACCAGATTTCTGAACGGCGAATGTTACGCATGCTTCAAGGAGATGTTGGTTCTGGAAAGACTCTCGTCGCCCTATTCGCCATGCTGCAGGTGGTTGAGGCTGGCGCACAGGCCGCGTTACTTGCCCCTACTGAAGTTCTAGCTCGCCAGCATCACAAAACCATCAACGGCTTTCTGGCACCGTTGGGGCTTGAAGCACGACTTCTTCTTGGTCAAGGTCGGGCTGGTGGCACCGGCAATGCTGGCCGCCGGCAGGTGATTGAAGAGCTTGCAAACGGCTCAGCACAGATCGTCATCGGCACGCACGCTCTGATTTCAGAGAATGTGACATATCACAACCTTGGGCTTGCTGTTGTTGACGAACAGCACAGATTCGGTGTCCGGCAGCGAATTATGTTGGGACAGAAGGGCCAGGGTGTTGATGTCATTGTGATGACAGCCACACCAATTCCCAGATCGCTTGCGATGACGGCCTATGGTGACCTTGATCACTCAAGGCTGGATGAGAAACCGGCTGGCAGGCTGCCGATTGATACACGTGCCCTGCCACTCGACAGGCTTGCCGATGTGGTTGCCCGCTTGCACAGCGCGCTTGCCGATGGCAAGCGGGCTTACTGGATCTGCCCGCTGGTGGAAGAATCTGAAAAGCTTGATGTTGCTGCAGCAGAAGAGCGCCACGCCGCGCTTTCAAAAGCATTACCGGATCTTACCGTGGCCCTTGCCCATGGGAAAATGAAAGCCGCCGAACGCGATAGCGCCATGCAGGCATTCCGAGACGGCGATGCACAGCTTCTTGTAGCTACAACGGTCGTAGAGGTTGGCGTCGACGTCCCTGACGCAAGTGTTATCATTATTGAACATGCAGAGCGGTTTGGCCTTGCGCAGCTGCATCAGCTCCGTGGGCGTGTTGGCCGCAGCGACACAGCCTCGTCCTGCCTTCTTCTTTATCAGGGCCCCTTATCAGAAACAGCCAATGCGCGTCTCGGCGTTATGCGTGAGACGAATGACGGCTTTGAGATTGCGGAACGAGACCTTGAGCTGCGTGGTCCTGGGGAATTTCTGGGGCAGCGCCAGTCCGGCCTTCCCGAATTCGTGCTTGCCGATCTGGCGGCGCATCGAGACCTGCTTGGCTTAGCTCGTGATGTAGCATCAAACATGTTGGATGATCAGGACCGGCCAATCGACCCAGGTAAAACTGACATGCTGCTGAGCCTGTTTGAGCGCGACAGCGCTGTCAGGTTTCTTGCTTCGGGCTAACCCGCAGCAAACCCAGTTGCTGTTTACGACGTCTTTTTGGCTGCTGGCTTGGCCTTCGCAGCCCTTTTGCCAGCTGGTTTTTTGGCAGTAACAGAGTGGGGCGTGGACTTCCCTGCCGTTGTATCCGGTGGGGTCACAATGCCTCCGGACACCACAAGCTTGACCGCGTCTTCCACAGACATATCTAGGAAAATCACATCTTCGCGTGGGCAAAATAGTAGGAAGCCTGAAGTTGGGTTCGGCGTTGTTGGCACAAAGACATTGACCATATCGTGGTCAATGCGGCGAGCGACCTCGCCTTTTGTCCCACCTGTCACAAACCCAATAACCCAGAGGCCGCGACGCGGATATTCTACAAGGATCACTTCGCGGAACGCATCAGACTGGGTAGAAATAACAGTTTCCAGAATCTGCTTGGTCGCACCATAAATGGTACGCACAACAGGCATCCTGTTCAGCAGTGATTCACCAAGGCGGATGATCCATCGACCAAGAAACCCTGCGGCAATTGCGCCAATGACCGTGATCAGCACAACGCCAATAACAAGCCCGACTCCTGGAACATTGGCGAATTGCAGATCGTTAAAACCCGGGACCAGACCAGCAACCTGACTGTCGATCAACTGAATGGCGCTCCAGGTGATGTAAACTGTCAGCAAAACAGGGGCCGTAACCAGAAGACCGGTAAAGAACCATGACCGTAAGCGTGCGAAAAACCCGCCGCGCTTGGGGACAGTCTGTCCGGCTTCTTCTGTCATAACGATATCCTGATGGGGTTCAAAGACGGCCTGATAATGGTGACAAAAACACAATCACGCAAGAGCGGCGACACAAGCAATTGCGTCGACACAGGCGATTGCAGGGAAAAGGCAAAAAGGCAAGAATGGAACAGCTGAAGATTTTGCCATGCCTCTGCACCGGCTTCACCTGCCCCTCTAGACCCGAAAGCACCGCAATCAATGAACGCCAACACGCAAGAGACAACTTCACCCGATACACTTGAACAGTTGGAACGCCTTATCGGGATTATGCGCCAGCTTCGTGACCCGGAAACGGGCTGCCCGTGGGACGTGGAGCAGACCTTTTCCACGATCGCACCCTATACAATCGAAGAGGCATATGAAGTTGCCGATGCCATTCAGCGCAATGACAGCAAAGACATTTGCGATGAACTTGGTGATCTCCTTCTGCAAGTCGTGTTTCAGTCCCGCATTGCCGAAGAAGCCGGTCTATTCACGCTCGCAGATGTTGCGAGGAGCATTTCTGACAAAATGGTATCCAGACATCCACATGTGTTTGCCGGAGACGACCGCCCCGATGTGACAGAACAATCAGTCAGGTGGGAAGACCTCAAAGCTGCCGAACGCGCAAAGCGCGGTCAGACTGGCATCCTTGACGATGTCGCGACAGGACTGTCCCCGATGCTGCGATCACTCAAGCTGCAGAAACGCGCAGCACGCGTTGGCTTCGACTGGAACCATATCGACCTTGTGATCGACAAGATGAAAGAGGAGTTGGCCGAGTTGCGCGCAGAAGTGGTGACAGACATCCCGGACGACGCGCGCAAACAAGATGAAGTCGGCGATATCTTGTTTGTGGCAGTTCAACTTGCACTGAAAGCTGGTGTTGATCCTGAAACCGCCCTTCTTTCCTGTAATTCAAAGTTTGAGCGCAGGTTTAGATATATCGAAAAAAATGCTGTAAAATATGGAAAAGTTTTAAAGGATATGAGTTTAGAAGAGATGCAAGTGTTATGGGATGAAGCCAAGGCCACAGAACGTGCTTAGATGTGATCGGATATGATCAAAAGCCCTAGATTGGCCCAATATGATCCCGCAGCAGTGACCAGGATGCTTCATCCGGCGCAATCATGAAACCGGCATCGAATCCGGCATTGAACACCGCCCCATCATTCAACATGGCGGAATGAGCACCCGCCTCACGGCACAGAAGGTCAACGGGTGCATGATCCCACGGGGTACAGCGGGCCTGCATCAGGAATTGCTGATCGCCGCTCGCGATCTGGGTGCCAAGAATACCGCTGCTGCCCGGGAACCGCCTACCAGGAATGGTGCGCAACCGTGACCGAATCTCACTACGCTCAGGCTCCGGCATACTGACAGCACTCGCTCCCCCCTCCATGTCCTCAAGCGTCCATGGTCGTGCTTCAAGGGTAAGTCTCTCACAAGTACCACCTTCATGAACCCGAAAAGCCCCCTCACCGCGCTTTGCAAAGTATAGAGCCGCCTGAAGAGGCACCCAGATCCAGCTCCTGATCGGAGTTCCATGCTCCAAAAAAGCCACCATCGTACAGAAATTGGGCTTTCCTTTAACAAAATTACCGGTGCCGTCTACCGGGTCTACAGTCCATGCCTTATCTGCTGTGGCTCTCTTGCGCAGGTCTGGTGCCGCGGCGCAGGCCTCTTCACCAACAACCTCACAATCAACAATGTTCCGCAACCGCGGCGTCAACCACAGTTCTGCTTCGCGGTCGGCAATTGTGACAAGATCGTCCGGACTGGATTTTTCATGGACGTCATGGCTGGCAAGCGCGCCAAACCGTGGTAGAATCAGTGAACTGGCCGCTGCACGCAACAAATCAGCGACGGCCTCCATTTCTGGATCAGTCATCTTTATCTCCGGAAGAGACGGTCAGGCATCCTCGGATAATTCAGCATCCTCGTCCAACTCCTGAAGCTGAACGGGTGTCATTGGCATAATCGTCGAAATCGCGTGCTTGTAGACCAGTTGCACATGCTGGTCACGCTTGAGCAAGATCGAAAAATTATCAAACCACGTGATAATACCCTGGAGCTTTACGCCATTCACCAGAAATACCGTCACGGATGCGTGAGACTTACGCACATTGTTGAGGAACAATTCCTGAAGATTTCGGCTCTTATCGTTGGCCATTTGCAATCCTCCTGATTGGTCAACAGTAGCGACAACCTGCACGCGGCACAATGCCGCAATGCGTTACAACGATGCTTTTTACAAAAACGGGGCATAGGGGGCGCTTAAGCCCCTAGAAAAAATCCAGACGGACCGAGAGTAGTTTTTCGACCTGCGCAATTTTACCCCTGGCGGAGAAGATCGTTACCGTGTCGCCAGCCTCAATCACAGTGTCGCCACGTATCGCAAGCACATCACCATCTCTTAGAATACCACCAATGACGACACCTTTTGGCAGCTTCGCATCTCGCAAGGGTTTTCCAACCAGCAGGGACGAAGGCAGGGCTTCAGCTTCAAGCACCTCGCCAAGATCCTCAATAATAGGATGCACGTCCTGAATCCGACCACGACGAACATGCTCAAGAATTGAGGACACAGTAATCTGAGACGGGTTAATGACCGCATCCACGCCCAGCGCGGCGACAAGCGGAATAAAGCCTGGAATATTCACAAGCGCCACCGCATGGCGAGCACCATTTCGCTTGGCAAGCAGAGCCGACAGGATATTCACTTCGTCATCATCGGTAACCGATACAAAGGTTTCTGTCGAATGGACACCAGCCTCTGCAAGAATACCACTGTCCAGCGCATCGCCATTGAAAACCCTAGTTGTCCGCAGCCCTTCGGCAAGTTCTCTCGCACGACCGGCACTGCGCTCAATGAGCTGCACCTGCATATTTTCGGAATTGGACTCGATTTCGCCTGCCAACATCTGACCGATAGCGCCGCCACCTGCAATGACAACAGACCTCACCTCAGGCTCTTCATGTCCAAAGGTGGCCATAGCGCGGCGGAGGTGACTGGAATCACAAACAAAATACACCCTGTCACCAGCTGCCATCATCTCTGAACCACCACGGGGCAAGGTCAGCTTGCCGTCTCGAATGATAGCAACAATCGTCATGACAAGGTCAGGAAACAGATTCGTCAAATGCCGGATCGGGGTATCAATGATTGGACTTTCAGCGGTGCATTGCACACCGACAAGATTCATCCTACCGCCGCACATATCCTTGATATCAAAGGCACCTGGCACACGAAGCTGGTTGCTGACAGCAGCTGACACTTCCGCCTCTGGCGAAATAATATGGTCAATGGGCATCTGATCTGGCGAATATAGGTCACCATATTTTGGGTCCAGATAGGACTGATGACGAATTCTCGCAATCTTCACGGGCGTGTTAAAGATGGTATGTGCAACCTGACATGCCACCATATTCACTTCATCAGACTCGGTCACAGCGATTAGCAATTCCGCATCACGTGCACCTGCCTCAGCAAGAATATCGGGGTATGATGCGGTGCCCACAACACCATGGACATCCACTTGATCCGTAACCCGCTGGATTTTTTCTTCCGACGCATCAATGACGGTAACGTCATTTTGTTCTTCGGCCAGATGCGAGGCAATACTAGCACCCACCAGACCTGCGCCACAGATGACAATCTTCATTACGCATCATCCCCGCTGGCTGATGAACCTTTTGGCCCGACCACTACATCGAGCGAACGCAATTTTCTGTGCAAGGCTGATCGTTCCATCCCGACAAACCCTGCCATGCGCGACACATTGCCGTCAAAGCGCGAAAGCTGCAATGTCATATACTGTTTCTCAAAAGCTTCACGGGCATCCCTAAGCGGCATGGTCCATATTGCCTCCAACTCTTCACCCTGGGGTTTTGAGAGATTGGAATGAATTTCAGCGGGCAATGCCTCAAGACCAAGTGGCTTGTCCCGGTCTGTCGGCGCCATAATCACCATATTTTCAATAGCATTTAAC
>WTJS01000043.1 GCA_011524735.1 Alphaproteobacteria bacterium | reverse complement strand
CGCATGATCCGGCCCCATCGCTGATTGATGACATCCGCCTGCAGAGCCAGACCGGCATCCGCGCGTCAGGCAAGCTGAACTTTGCAGATCAGGGGGCTGCCACAGACGGGGTGCTGACCGACCCTGACGGCCAGCTGGACCTTATTGTCGATGGCGAGGCGCTGCGTTTCATGGCCGATGTCGCGCTATGGCATCAGACCAAGGGGATGCAAGGTGGCTTTGCCGCCATTCCGCCACCTGACCTGCCTGATATTGGCGGGATGATTGGCTATTTCAGCGAAGACCGTTGAGGTGATGCTGCCGGGGTTGCGAACTGCAGATCGGCCAGATGGCGATACAGCGCTGATTCGGTGATCAGCTGTTCATGCGTGCCGGTGGCGCTGACCGCCCCATTTTCCAGCAGCAGAATTCTGTCGGCGCGGATTACCGTTGCCAACCGGTGTGCAATGACAATTGAGGTGCGGTCGCGCATAAGATTTTCAAGCGCGGCCTGAACGGCGGCCTCTGATCTGGCATCAAGCGCGCTTGTGGCCTCATCCAGAAGCAGCAGCGGCGGATTGCGCAGAATGGCGCGGGCAATGGCAATGCGCTGGCGCTGTCCGCCGGACAGGCGCACCCCCTTTTCGCCAACAAGCGTGTCGTAGCCTGATTCCATATCCATGATGAATTCATGCGCTTCGGCTTTGCGCGCCGCGTCGATGATGTCTGTCTCGCTGGCCTGTGGCACACCAAAGGCGATATTGTCGCGAATGGTGGTCGAGAACAGCGCCGGATCCTGGGGGACCAGCCCGATATGCTGGCGAATATCCTGAAGCGCCAACTGACGAAGATCGGTGCCGCACAGGCGAATAACGCCGCCGGTGGGGTCATAGAACCGCAGCAGCAGATGAAACAGGGTTGATTTGCCAGCCCCGCTTGGCCCGACAAGGGCCACCCGCTCGCCGCGCCTGACCGTCAGATCAACATTGCTGATGGCCGGCTGGCTGGAGCCGGCGGCATAGGCGAAATTCACCGCTTCAAAAACACAGGCGTTTTCTGACTCTGCATCCAGCTGCGCTGGCATGGCAGGCTCAGGCAACGTGGCATCGGTGGTCAGCATGCTGGCGATCCGGTCGGCCGCACCGGCAGCCCGCTGCAGTTCGCCAGCCAGATCGGACAGCGCCCCGGTCGCCGCCGCGACAAGAAAGGCATAGAACACGAAAGAGGACAGGTCGCCAGCACTGATCCGGCCCGCCAGAAGATCCTGTCCGCCGATCCATAGAATGGCGGAGATGCCACTGAAAACAAGAAAGATGACAATGCCGCTCATCCAGCCGCGGAGCCGCACCCGTGACAGGGCGGCAGCAAGACTGTCATCGACGGCCGCGTCAAACCTCTCGCGCATCAGCTGCTGGCGGCCAAAGGCCTGAACCGTGCGGATCGCGGTCACGGTTTCTTCAGCCTGCACCGACACATCGGCAAGCCGGTCCTGGGCAATCCGGGACGCACGGCGAAGACGCCGTCCCAGGATGATCAGCGGGGCCACCACCATCGGCACCACAATCAGAACGACAAGCGACATTTTCGGACTGGACAGCACCACCATCACCAGCCCGCCAAACAGCAGAATGACGTTACGCCCGGCCATGGAAAGGGTGGAGGTCATAACCGTCTGTACAATCGCCGTGTCGGTTGTGATTCGGGCCAGAACATCGCCTGTTCGCGCGGTTTCAAACCAGCCAGGCGACAGCGCCACCACATGCGAGAACAGCGCGCTGCGGATGCTGGCCAGCACCGATTCGCCAATCTGATTGACCAGCGTCGTGCGCAGAAAGCTGCCAACCGCCAGCATCACGGCGATGGCAGCGGTGCCGATCACCGCCCTGTCGAGAAGGGCCGGATCCTGTTTGCCAAGCCCCTCATCCACAAGATAGGCAAGGCCACGCCCCATGGTCAGCAGAGCGCCCGCCACCATCAACAGCGCCACCACAGCGCCCACAATCCGCGCCCGGTGTGGCCGCAGATACGGCCAGAACACAGCCAGCAGATCCGACGTCGAAAACTGGCGCTGTGGAGATGACGGCGACGGCGATGAGGACAAGATGGCAATCCCTTCTGCAGGCATTCATGATCTGTGATGGGCCCAGGCTTGCCGGACAGACTGCGAAGTCAATTGGGGCTTGCGTTTGGGAAGTGTTGAGGATATACCACCGCCTTCAGATATTGACCAGTGCGACGGGCGTCAGGGCCTGACGAATGCAGGAGCAGGACATGAAGAAGGACATTCATCCGGACTACCATGAGATCACCATCGTGATGACCGATGGTAGCGAGCGCAAGTGCCGTTCGACCTGGGGCAAGGAAGGCGACGTCCTGAAGCTGGACATCGATCCAAAGACCCATCCTGCCTGGACTGGCCAGCACCGGATCGTTGATTCCGGCGGCCAGGTTGCCCGCTTCAACAAGCGCTTCGCCGGTCTCGGCATCAAGTAAGGACTGCCGCCTCACCTCCGCCTCATCGGGGGCGCATCCATGCAGATATGCAAAAGGCCGGTTTTCACCGGCCTTTTTATTTGTCCTGATTATGTGATGCGCCCTTTAGGGACACAGACTTTGAAACAGTCACGGTCAGACTGCTATTTTTGGCGCAACAGCGCATCCAGCTGTTCGCCGATTCTCTCAAAGCGCTGATCCATATATCCAAAGTTTTTGTCGAGGCGCACTTCAAGACGTTCAAAGCGCCTGTCCATGCGCTCTTCAAGCTGGTCAATAC
>WTJS01000220.1 GCA_011524735.1 Alphaproteobacteria bacterium | reverse complement strand
CGTCACTCAGACCTGATTGGAAGCGCCACCCCAGATTGGAGGTTTCATTTATGTCGATCATCCTGCTGAAAACCCTTCACTTTCTGTCACTCCTATTTGCAGGCGGCGTCACCGTTGGGAGTGTTGTTGTGCAACGAGCCTATGTCGCTGCTGATGAAATACCGCCACCACATGTTCGCAAGGCCTTTGTGCTTCTCAGCTATATGGGACTGGGAGCCATTGTCACATTATGGGTTACTGGCATTGGGCTAGCCCACCTGATCTACGGAGGCCTGGCTATCAATGGCGCGTTTCACGTCAAGCTTCTCGGTGCAGCTGTGGTGCTCGGCATTTCACTCTGGGGCAATCTACATGCCTACAGCGCGGCCAAAGCTGGCATCCCCCCAAATGCTATCCTGATGAAAAGACTTGTGTCAGCTGCGCGGGGCGGCCTGCTCATTGCTATCGTTGGTGCGGCAGTTGCCTTTGCGTAGACAAGTCGTCTTCAACACCAGATATCGGGGCAGACGATACACAGTCCAGTTTCACCAAATCTGTGTCTTGGCTGCACTTTGCCAGGTGCCCCATTGATCACCTGTTATTTCTCAGTCTGGTGATTTTCTTTACCTGTTTGATGATGCCTTTGGCGCCATCACTAAGAGACAGGCCATCAAGCTGTTCAACTCCGATAAACAGACGTTCACGCTGATCCATCTCAGGCCATTCTCTGGAAACTTTCTTCACTTCAACAAGAAAATATAAAACTGGATCAGTTTCGCCAGGGCGGCCATGAAAGCAAATCGGACGTGACTTTCGCTTTACCGATCCGCGTAGACCAGCTTCCTCAAACAGCTCACGTTTTACAGCTTTAACAAATGGCTCGCCTGACTTCACAATACCTTTGGGAAAGGTCAGTCTGTCCCTATGCCGACGCGAACTCACAAGGCAGATTTCGACACCCGATGCTGTGTTGCGATACGCAATCGCTCCAACCTTCATGATATTCCTCATGCAAAAAATGCAACTACGGGATCAATATATCTTGGGGACATACAGATTATCGGGAAGTGTGCGACGCTCATAGTCCGGGTCAAAAACACGCTCGGGTAACGTCACCTTCTCATGCGGAATTTCCCGGTATGGAATCTGCGAAAGAATATGCTCCATACAGTTCAACCGCTCACGCTTTTTGTCATTGCCCTCGACAATATACCAGGGAGCCTCCGGAATATTTGTCCGCTCGAACATTTCTTCTTTAGCCTTAGTGTACTGTTCCCATCGGATTCGACTTTCGAGGTCCATGGGTGACAGCTTCCATTGCTTCATAGGATCATGAATCCGCATCATGAAACGAAGTTGCTGTTCCTCGTCTGTAATTGAAAACCAGTATTTGAGCAGGATGATGCCAGAGCGTACCAACATCCTTTCAAACTCAGTGACGTCTTGGAAGAATTGTTCAACCTCATCATCACTGGCAAAGCCCATAACGCGCTCGACGCCTGCACGATTATACCAGGACCGATCGAACAGAACCATTTCTCCGCCTGCTGGAAGATGCGGGACATAACGCTGGAAATACCATTGTGACATTTCCCGCTCAGACGGTTTTTGCAGAGCAACAACACGGGCGACGCGCGGATCGAGACGCTGCGTAATACGCTTGATCACGCCACCCTTTCCGGCACTGTCACGGCCTTCACAGATGATTAGAACCTTCCTGTTTTCAGCAACAACCCAGTCTTGGAGCTTGATCATCTCGGCCTGCAGCCTGATCAGATTTGGATAATATATTCGACCTTCCAATCCTTGAGGGTGGTGTTCCTTGTAGATTTGACGGACTTCTTTGGACATCATCGGCGCGCTGAACTCGGCCTCAAGAAGATCGTCAAGCGTCTCCTCAAGCTCGAGGTCTAGCCAGTCGCGCAGTTGGTCAAATTTGTCCTCACTCATACTCTAGAAATGCCTCCAATTAATGGGAAGGCGCCAGCAGGCGCACCGTTTTCTCTGGTTGGTCATGACCAGAATAATACACGAAACTGGCCGTGTTTTGACCCCTGCGCGCCCGTTTCAAAAGTCACCCAGTTCAGCTTTGACTGCCATCATCTTTCATGATGCCAAAGGTTACAAACGGCCCACCAATATAGTGAAAGTCAGGTGAATCTGACGGCGGCATATCTTCCAGGTCAGCAATACGGGAGCGGTGTTCCTCAGCGTTGTCTTTCGGTTTCCAACCAAGGAAATCGACGTCGCTGTTGTCCGCCCATTTGCGGTCATTTCCAGACACACCATACATGATTGGACAGCCAAGCACCGGCACGGTGAACACACGCTCCACAAGGCTTACGAGATCATCATAGCTGAACCAGGTGGCGAGATTGCGATGGTTCATGGGCTGTGGCAGCGCCGACGCGATCCGGACGCAAACTGACTCAATGCCAAACTTGTGATAATACATCCGCGCAAGCGCCTCGCCGAATGCTTTGGACACGCCGTAAAGACTGTCCGGGCAGATTTCCATCTGGGAGTCCACAGGTCCGGTGACTGGGCTGTATCCAACGGCATGGATCGAGCTCGCAAAGAAAATCCGCTTGATGCCGTTCTGCCGCGCAGCCTCATACAGATTGTACATGCCTTCAATATTGCTGGTGCGGACCACATCCCACGTGCCTTCATAGGCCTTACCACCAAAATGCAGGATACCATCACAACCCTTGGTCAATTCCATCATCGCGGCAGCGTCACTCAGATCACACTGCACCACCTCTTCATTCGGACCAGCAGGACCCAGATCGGCGATATCACTGACACGAATGATTTCAGCAAGATGACCACAACGGCGACGGCATTCCCCGCCAAGTGCGCCGGCCGCGCCCGTAATAAGAAGTCGTTTCATCATGATTAGTCCTTTCGATCTCTTGCCGGAAAGTCGGCTTTACCCGGCATAACGCGTCTGCGGCAGGCCTGTAACCCCAAGCCCCGTGATGGCAAACAGGCTTCCCGCCTGCGGCTGGCGATCATCTTCACCAACCCCGTCGCCAATGGATGTAACATACAGAATATCAAGATTAGGTCCGCCGAACATGGTCTTTGTCGGTTTTTCAACCGGCATGTCAATAATGCGATCAACCTTGCCCTTTGGAGTGATGCGGACGATTTGCCATCCACCAACACCAGCCATCCAGTAACAACCATCGGCATCCACGGTCGCCCCATCTGGCCGCCCAGCGACTTCACGGCTGTCAAAGAACACGCGTCCCCCAGAAGGTGTGCCTGTATCCAGATCATAGTCATAAGCCCATATGGTACGGACATCGCGATTGGTGTCAGCCACATACATGATGCGACCATCTGGCGAAAATGTAAGACCGTTGGTGGTAAAAAAGGGCCCAAAGAAGGGGGTTGCAGTCCGGTCGTCATTATACCGATAGAAACGGCCACGGCGCTCAGGCGGGCTGCCATCATCGCGCATTGTGCCGGCCCAGAACCGTCCACGCGGATCAGTACCACCGTCATTGAATCTGTTGCCAATCAAATGGGCCTCTGGGTCAACCAGAGCTTCACGCGCACCAGTTTCGGGATCAAACAGATAGAACCCGCTCTCAGCTGCAACAATCAAACCACCGGAGTCACGGCGAGCAAGGCAGCCGACCGGTTGACCAAAATCAAAGGCAGCGTTCGTTCCGTCACGAGGCGTGTAACAGTGGATCAGTCCAGCCTTGATATCCACCCACCAGAGTGCCTGATCCTGTACATCCCATACAGCACCTTCACCAAGACGGGACTGGCTTGGTACCGCACATTCAATTTCAAGCGTCATCATCACTCCTGCTAGTGGCCTCATATGTATTGACCAGGTCTTCAAGCATGACCTCATGGCATTGGCAACAACCTGTCAGGTCAAACCAACGAAACAGCAAATCAGCTCAGCTGATCATATTGCCCCATTGCGGAGGCTATGCTGTCGATAAAAGCACGCACCTTCAATGGTACGAACCGCTTGTCGGGATACACAACATAGATTCCACGATCGGGAGATGTTTCCAACTGCGGTAGAACGCGCACCAACTTTCCATCAGCAAGAGCCTGGGCACAGCTAAAGTCGGGCAGAATGGCAACACCAACCCCGCGAAGACAAGCCTCTAGCATCATCCCCGCACTATTGGCATAGAGGACAGGCTGCAATGCAATGCTTTGCTGCTCACCAGCCGCATCTCGACAGGTCCAGTTTCGTCCATCTACGGTCAGAGAATAGATAATAGCCGGAAGACGGCTCACATCATTTGGTGCCAGAACAGGGGCATGCCGATCAAGCAGATCAGGAGCGGCGCACAGGATCAATGGACAATCTCCAACCCGCCTTGCAATCAGACCTGAGTCTTCAAGAACGCCAATGCGAACGACAAGATCATAGCCATCCTCAACGAGATGGACACGCCGATCGTCAAAATCTACATCCACGACAACATCTGGATATTGGCGGGCGAAATCGGCAATCGGCCCTCGTAAAAACAATTCTCCAAAGGACATGGGAACATTCACGCGAAGCCGCCCTGTTGGCCGTTCCTGAGCTGCGGATATCTGGTCCAGCACCGCACTAAGCTCATCATCATTTCGGATCAGAATGTCCGCCAGTCTCTGCCCTGACTCTGTCGGCACCACACGGCGTGTTGTCCGATAAAACAGAACCATGTTGAGGTCTGTTTCCAATCGCTTGATCTGTTTGCTGACTGCCGCTCCGGAAACACCAAGAGAGTTTGCCGCTCCAATGAAACTACCCTGGCGGATCACTTCACAGAAAATCTCAACAGCTGAGGAATACAACAATATTAAAAACCTGTAGTTATGAGTTTTCTAACTTAGGCATCATTTATTTCCAAAACGCAAGTGATAGCCTAGGGACATTGAAAAACAGGAACGTCGAACGGACCTTTCAAGATGATCGCACATTACCCTCATGCATCGCTCGGCGGTGCCAATCATGGCTGGCTTAACGCCAAACATCATTTCAGCTTTGCCAGCTACCACGACCCCAAGAAGATGAGCTTTGGTGAGCTGCTCGTCATAAATGATGACATCATTCAACCTTATACAGGGTTTGACACACATCCTCATCGCGATATGGAAATCATCACCTATGTCCGCCGCGGCGCCATAACCCACAAGGACAGCCGAGGCAATAAGGGCCGAACAACAGCTGGCAACATTCAGGTGATGAGCGCTGGCACCGGTATTAAGCATTCTGAGTTCAACCATGAAGATGAAGAGACCAATATCTTTCAGATCTGGATCACACCGAAAAGCCGTGGCATTGAACCCCGCTGGGATACGGCAGAGTTTCCCACCAAGGCGTCATCTTCCAGCCTTCCGCTTCTGGTTTCGGGCAAAGGGGATGCACCGCTTTCCATCCATCAGGATGCACGTATCTATGCTGGCCGCATGAATAAGGGCACGAAATTCACGCATTCAATTCAGGGCCAGGCTTATCTTCTTGTCTCAGAAGGCCAGGTGCAGGTTGACAAAATCAACGCATCCAAAGGTGACGGTTTAGCCATCACCAAACAGAAGAATGTCGATTTGAAAGCCCTGCAGGACAGTGATGTCCTGATCATTGAGGTTCCCGGAATCACCCGAGCTCGCTAAATACAGAGATTTGGGTCCTCCTGTCGGGTCACGCCCCTCTGCATCATATCATCATGATGAATTATGCTTCAGCAGGGCGTGACCCGCACAGGAAGGTAGGAAAAGGCCCTGATGGTGTTGTTCATTGCCACCTTCGGCACGCCATCAAAATGCCAACGCCCGACACGTTTTGCCATGGATCGAATCAGGGCCGCCAGTTCAAGCCGTGCCAAATGCATTCCCATACACATATGTGGCCCTTGCCCAAAACCAACATGCCGGTGTGTCTTGCGGGTTACATCAAACCTGTCGGGATCTGGGAAAACAGCTTCATCACGGTTTGCGCTAGCATAGACCACCATGACGCGCTGGCCCTCTTGCATGGTAACGCCATGCATCTCAACATTCGATGCAACATATCGCGTAAAGGCGCGGATTGGTGTTGTCAGCCGCACGGTTTCCTCAACCGCGTTTTCGACAAGATCGTCATTCTCACGGATCAACTGCCACTGATCTGGGGAGTCGGCAAAATGCCAGGCCAGAAACCCAGCCACTGAAATCGTCGTATCAAGACTAGGCGCAATATAGTCACGCATCATCTGGGCTGCTTCTTCCAGCGGGATGCCCTTAGAAGGGGCAATCTCGAAAATACGTTTTGCCAACCCACCATTCTGAAGCGCGTCTGGCCGCCCATATTCAGTCAGAAAATCACGAAGCTCTTCCAGCCGCGGAAATGAAGAACGTGAGCGCTCATTTGACCCCTCAAACAGATTGAAAGTAGCGTCCGCCCATTCCAGCATCTTGCCCTTGGCATGATCCGGCAGGCCGACAAGCTCAACCACGATTGACAGCGGCAGAATTCTGGCAAAATCCGCGACCGCATCAAAACGTCCTTCACGAACCAACGCATCGGCTAGGGTTTCAGCAGCGCGTTCAATCATCGGCGCAATATCTGTAAGCTGGTCTGGCATGATTGCCGGGGCAGTGATGCTACGCTGGCGACGATGACGATCACCATCCGAATTCAGTGACGAGCCAATCAGGATGCGGTTCACATCATCATTCAGGCTGAGCCCTTTTCCTGAAATGAAAATTTTTGGCTTGCGCAGAATTTCAAGAACGGGGGCATAATGAACAGCAGCCCAGATTCCATGCTGGGCCATCCAAACAATCGGTCCCAATTCACGCATCTCACGATAAATGGGAAGCGGATCCGCAATGACGTCATCAGCGAAAAAATCACCCCTGAAAATGGGCACCCCGGACATTGTCATACCCTCACACTAAGTCTTACCAAACATCTTCACGCTAGGATTCCCTTGCGACTGATGGCGGCGGGGTAGCCCCCTTAGGCCCCATATTGCGCACGGCGTCCAACCCCCCATATCCGTCGACCATTGCTCGTTGATCTGCATGCGCTTGCAGGTTAACAGCGTCCGGATCACAGATTGCCCGAAGCTCTGCCAGGAGATCGTCATAAACCGCCGTGAAGGTTGGATTTGCTGCAAGGTTGGTCAGCTCTTCCGGGTCAGAAGCCAGATCAAACAATTCATCTTCAAAGCCGACGTAATGGATCAGTTTGAAATCACCCTTACGGACCATAAAGGCCCCCGAAACAGCCCCAGCTGCGTGATATTCACTGAACACTACGCGTGATTTGTCATGCCTCTCTTCTGCAATGCTATAGAGCGGTTTACCCACATAAATGTCATCGAGTGGAAGTTCAAAATGCGTCGGAATGGTCGCGGCCACATCCATCAGTGACACAGGCGTGTCGCAGACGGCAGCATCCTGACCGGGACGCGCCATGATCATCGGAATGGCGGCGGATTCATCATACATATTTGACTTACCCCACAGGCCCCGTGCCCCGACATTGTCGCCATGGTCGCTGGAATAAATCACTGTTGTATTGTCAGTCAGACCAGCTCCATCTAGCGCTGAGAGAATTTGCCCAACATTATGGTCAAGCCACGAGACGAGCCCATAATAGGCAATAAATGCCCGCCGCCGTTCCTCTGCATCAGCAAAGCGGCCTTCGGAATCCATGAAGGCGTTCTGCTTTTCTATCCAGGGGTGACGTGGATACCCATCATCAGGATGTTGTTTGGCTGTTGGAAAATCTATGTCGGCATACATGTCATAGAATTGACCTGGCGCCACCAAGGGAAAGTGCGGAGCCACAAGCCCGACATAAAGACACCAGCCCTGCGGGCGGTCAGCAGCAGCGTGAAGCCAGTCGGCTGTGCGCTCAGTGACCGCGGAGTCATACTCAGTATAGGTGCTAGTGCCGCGGCCAATCGTTTTACCAAGCATGCGCCCGGGTGCATCAAGCCTTTCCTCTTCATGCCGGATGGATGCCCAGATCATCCCAACACCATCCTGCACCATCATTGGAATGTGAAGATCATCAAACCCGTTGTCGTCTTTGGCATCACGATAATGAAGCTTGCCAATAGAATTAACTGGAATATTGGCCTGCTGAAGTTGGTGGCCCCACCCCTTTGGCGTGCCATGATAGGGCGTTGCATTATCCCAATGACCCGTTTGGTGGACATATTGCCCCGTGGCAAAGGCCGCACGAGCAGGCACACAGATAGGGGATGGTGTGTAGGCATTGGTAAAGCGTGTTCCGCGGTTTGCAAGAGCGTCGAGATGCGGAGTTTTCACAAATTCATGCCCAGCGCAGCCAAGAGCGCGAGCCTGATGTTCATCAGAAACAATCACCAGGAGATTCTGCATAGTGCCGTCCCATTTTGCTGGGCCATGAATTTTCATGCATGACGGAATGAAGGTTGATTTAATTAAATATCCAGTTTGTCGGCAACACCGTCCAGACGGCTGATGAACTCCATCAGTCGCGTCTGCTCCTCAGCTGAGAAAACGCTAAGGAGCTGACGCTGACGCTCACGCATGATGGGGATAAGACGTTCCACGATCGCTGTTCCATCGTCTGTAAGGCTAAGGGTGCGGACACGTTTATCCTTACCACCGCTCTTTGCACTGATTAGGCCGCGTTCAATAAGTGTATCTACAAGACGCGACACCTGCCCTTTGTCAAACTGCGCAAGGCCGACAATCTCCTTCTGACTTGATACATCACCCCCATAGAGCAGAAGAAGAACGCGCCACTGCGCCAGTGGCACCCCGCCATGACGACGGAGCAGATCAGCAGCTTGTGCGTTCAGCCGTGCCTGAACCCTCGAAAGGCGGTATGTCAAAAAAGAAGATGGCTTGCTGGTGTCATAAGGCGTGTCGCCATCATCTTTGAAATTTGTATCCATAGCGACAGGATGTTTCATTAATCGTTGACATGTCAAGCTACTGGGCTGAGGCTGACAGCAGATAAGTTTCCTTGGGAGAAAATCATGAAACATCTGCTTCGCTCGCTGGCAACTGCCAGCGCAATTCTCGTGATGGCCACATCAGGCGCTGTTGCCGAATGGAAGCCATCTGGCCCCATCACCATGCTGATTGGTTTTGCCGCTGGCGGTGGCGCCGACACACAGGCGCGCATGATCGCCGAAGAGTTGGAAAACCGTCATGGCTGGCAGATCATCCCTGAGCAGGCCACAGGCGGCGGCGGCGCCAAACTGGCAGCTAAGATCAAGGATATGCCGAATGACGGCACTGTAATCGGTCTCGCTGTTACTGAAACCTTTGGCTACAACATGGTAGCTAATCCAAAGGCCGGCTATACACAGGCTGACATTACACCACTGACCACCACGGCCGGTTTCCAGATGGGCATTGTCTCGCAGGCATCTAAAGGCTGGAACGATTTTGGCGATGTTATTGCCGCCGCTAAGGCAGGTGAGAACCTGCGTTTTGGGACCATGTCTCCTAAAATTGCAGATATTGCCTATCTTCTTGGCGAAGCCAACGGCGTTGAGTTCAACATCATCGAGGTCAAAGGCGGCAAGGCCGTCATGAACGGTGTGAATGCCGGTGATATGGATCTTGGTTTTATGGCTGGCATTCAAGCCAAGGGTGTTGCGGCTGGTGATCTGGTTAACCTTGCATCTGCTCTGTCGACACCGCTGAAGATGACACCAGACGCCAAGACACTTGACGCCTATGGAGTCGACTTCAACCTTGACGGTTATTTTGTCTTTGTTGGCCCAGCCGGCATGCCATCGGACGCCAGCAAGGCGATCAGCCAAGCTATTGCCGAAATTGCCCAGGATGAATCCACCAAAGCTGGCGGCTTTATCAAGAAGGCCTTTGGTGGCGCGGCCACCATTTCTGGTTCTGAGCTTGGCGGTCTGCTTGCCGCCGATGCTGCATCGGCTGAAAGCCTGATGAACGCGGTACAGTAAACCGCAGTGAAATGACGGTCAGCGCCTTCGGGTGCTGACCCTTTTTTTATGATTTTCCTTCAACAACTATCCCAGAACCGATTGACTGGCGCTGTCATTGTCGCGCTTTGCATCTGCGCGCTTGCGTTCTGGGTACCAACAGACATTGACTCAGGCATTATTGAAAAGGTCCGGCGACGCTACCAAATCGGCGACATGCTGGGGCCGGTCACCGCCCTGCTGATTATGTTGGTGGGGGGCATCTGGTTAGCCACTTCCGACCAAAAGAAGCCTGTTCAAGGTGTGAGCAAGGCTACAATCATGCTGCTGATTTATGGCGGAATTGTTGCGCTAAGCCTGATGTTGATGCGCTGGGCTGGGCCAGGTGCAGTTGCACTTGGTGAGCTGGTGGGGCTTGTTGAGCCGGGAACCGGCTACCGGCCCCTGCGTGACAGCCTACCCTGGAAATTTGTTGGATTTCTGCTTGGCGGCGGGGTGCTGGTAGCAAGCCTGTCCAGCCTCGCTGACCGACAATGGAGTTGGCGGCGACTCGGCCTTGGCATTCTGATCGCCTTTGTACTTGGGGCCGTATTTGATTTGCCCTTTGAAGATCTAATCCTGCCACCCAATGGGGATGTTTAATGGGTATCGGGGATCACATCCTGCTTGGTTTCGAAGCCGTTCTGTTTGGATCTGGCATGATCTCCATTCTCGGCCTGCCGATTCCACTGCCGTTGTTGATGGTATTTCTTGGCTTGCTGACCGGCATTATCGTTGGGTCGATCCCAGGGCTTGCCGGACCGATGGCGATGGCTGTCGCCCTGCCGATCCTCATCAGCATCTTTGGGTATGAAACGAGTGCGTTTCTACCTGTTCTGGGCTTCCTGATCGGAATCATGAAAGGGGCCACCGTTGGAGGTGCCGTTCCAGCGATTTTGTTCAAGACGCCAGGCACACCCGATGCGCTAATGACAACTCTTGACGGCTACCCAATGACGCAACGGGGAAAGGCATTCAAGGCCCTACGCGTTGCACATTTTTCCTCAGTATCCGGCGATACAATTTCTGACATTGTGCTGTTTATCGGCGCCCCCTTTCTGGCAATCATGGTGGAATCCTACCTCGACTTACCAGAAAAGGCCGCGCTGATTCTGTTATCGCTTTGCCTGATTGCTGCCATTGTGGGCAAGCCTGTTGCCAAGGGTCTGATCGCTGTTGGGTTTGGTCTTTTTATTTCAACTATTGGAACGGGTGAGGATTTTTACCCGCGCCTGTCCGGCGGCGTTGTTGCACTTGGGGGCGGTTTTCCAATCGCCTGCGTCATTCTAGGCGTTCTGGTCATTGGCGAAGTATTTGCCTCGCTTTTCGCCATGCGCGACGACGCCAGCCGCGCCGGCCGACTCACACGTCATGAAGTCACGGG
>WTJS01000068.1:4712-11338 GCA_011524735.1 Alphaproteobacteria bacterium | reverse complement strand
TGTCACATTCGGCGGCGGCATCATGATGGTATAGGGATCCGCCTCGGAAGTTGGATCGCAGGCAAAGGTACCACCGGACTCCCAGCGGTCATACCAACCCTCTTCAATGGCTTTTGGGTCGTAGGTTTTAGAAAGCGATGTATCTGACATGATCTGATCTTGCAGTGATGGCGCCAATGCCAGCGGGGAACCCGCAACAGCAACGGCCGAAATAAGGAAAAATCAAACTTGTGTGGGAAATGTCCCGTGCAGCGAGGTTTTACGCATTTCAACGGGATGGCGCAATGTATCTTAGGCCCCGCCTCCCGATTGCTGCTTCAGCCAAGCATCAATATGCGCCCTGACCATGCTGCGAAGCTCCTGCTCAGAAACATTAACTTTACCATCCGCGTCGACTTTGCCCTGGGCGCGCAGATCAGCTGTGATCTGACCTCTAATGGAGTCTTCAACATCATCAAGCTGATCAGGTTGAACGGTAAAACTCTCTACCGCGCTCTGAAACCGAGGAGCACGTCGGAAGTCCCGCTCAGCAGTTGGCGCTTCATCCCGCCCATCAGAAACAGCCTGAAAAGCCTCGCGGCGCGGCAGAATTGCGGCTGGAGGATGACGTGGCTCTGTTCCGTTGGCAACCCGATCTGCTTCTTCAGCGAGATGGGTTATAATATCGGTGGAATCGATAAGCTGTTTAGCAGGGCTTCGCCAAACAACATCATCGAGTGTCAGGACATCCGCATCGACCCCAGATGAAGGAGGTGTCTCTTCAGACAATATTTCTTCATCGCCCATAGATCGACGGTTCGCTTCAACGAGAGATCTGATAGCCACCATGGCACCCTCTTCACCTTCAGGAGCCTTATCCTCAGCTGATGACGTCTCTGGCCGCTTTCCGCGACGGTGGATTTCAAATAGCCCGCTCAGGGGATGGCATTCGTCTGAATCTGCCAGACGATCCCTTCTGCTGGCGGTGCCAGAGATGCGGAATTGGCAAGGGTTAAATCTGCCTCATCCGCTGCGAGCGGCACTGCAATTACATCATTTGCAACGATTTCCATCGCCGGAGCAGGGGCAACCGCCGCTGGTTGATCTACCACTGGTGTTATTGTGGATGTTTCCTGCACCTCGGTACCAGCCTCGTCTTCCCACTCCACCTCAAGTGGTACCCAGGATTTAAAGCGGGGATTGAGCGGTTGCATGTCATCAAGCGGGCCCAAAACATCGCTCATACCAAGAGCATCTGACGTCAGCTGTCCCGTAGCTGCTCGCAACCGGAAGGCTGAAAGAACTATTGCATGGTCCGCACTGATCTGTCTGATTTCGGCATCATTCACATCCTGTTCAGCGTCTAGAACATCCAGGGTGGTTTTCTGACCGAACTGAAACTCATTCCGGATGCCCATAGCAACAAGACGAGAGGCTTCAAGCTCAGCGTCAACAGCCGTGAGCTGAGTACGGGCCGTTTCAAGGTTACGAAATGCATTGCGCACATTTAGACTCACCTGCCGCAATGTATCGTCCCGCTTGTACTTCGTTGATTGAAGGCTGGCAGATAAACTTCTGGATTTGGCGCGAATGGACTGCGAAGGCATAAGCGGTGTGGACAGACGAATCTGGGCTGACAATTCTGTTTTATCCGAACGCGTTCCTTCAGCCATGTTTTCCGACGCATTCAGTGAAAGCGCCACTGTTGGTCTCACACTCGCCAGCAGCGAGTGAAATTGCTGGTTAGCCGCGTCCACCGACAGGTTCGCAGACTGTACCGACGGATGATCCTGACGCGCCATTTCGTCAGCCTCGAGCAACGTTGACGGCAAGGTACCAACTTCGACGGCAGGATCTAGGTCACTGGCTGCCAAACCCGTCAGCGTTGAAAAATTATCCTCGGCGTTATTGAGGCTTGTCATAGCTGTTATCAGCGTCGTGCGCGCGCGTGATAACCGGGCTTCAGCCTGCGCGACCTGTGTAACGGTGGCAGCGCCCGCATCAAGACGAACCTTTGCGGCCGCCACATGCTCTTGAAGCCGCGTGACATTCAATTCATTAAGCCTGACTTCCTGACTTGCTTTCACAACACCAAGATAGGCTTCAATCACTTGGAGCATGACACTCTGTTCAACCCCAAGATAATTGGCTTGTGCTATTTCAAGCTGAATCTGCCGAAGCTTGGAGGTCTCTGTGGTCTGGCCTCCGTCATACAGGTTACGTGTCAGACTGACTGTGGCAGTAGCAGATTGTGAATCAAGAAATCCGTCCTTCTTCGCAGCTGCTTCATCCGTCATTTTCTGGTTGCCAACCAATGTGCCAGTGGCACGCCATTCTGACGTCGAGATGGAGGTTCCAATATCTTCGCGTGCGGCAAGCCACGATTTCCTACTGGCCTCCAGAGCCAGGCTGTTGTCCAGCGCAGACCTGAGCGCATCATCAAGAGTGGTGGCATAGGCCACTGAAAACATGCCAAAGCCCGAAAAAAGGACCACTGTTCCAGCGAGGAGTTTCAACAAAATAGAGCGCATAATTTTTGGTCTTTCAAAGTTAATGACCGGTGGCGCCCCCTTCGCCAGCAAGTCAATCAGAATACAAACTCGCGCTTTGCGCGGAATTCGTCAAGGAGCGGCACCTGAGCATCAAACAACGGCTTCCGGTTGAACCCTTCACCAGCGTGGCTCCAAAGGCTAGCAACGCCAACAACACTGCCTAGCGGCCGCCACACAGCCGCCAGAAGGCCATTAGGCGCCAGCTGTTCCAGCAATTTTTCTGGCACTGTTTCCACAGCACCTTCGATCAAAATGCGATCGTACGGTCCATCATTTGGATAGCCGTCCACTAGACGAGACTTGATAACAACGGCATTGTCGATGCCAATGGACACAAGTGTTTCCTGCGCCTTTTCAACGAGCTGTGAGCGTGTTTCAACACTGATAACCGAAGCCGCAAGACGAGCAAGGACAGCAGTTCCATATCCGGTGGCACCACCAATAACCAGCGTGTTGTGCGACGTTCGTATGTCCAACGCCTGGACCAGGCGGGCAAGAACCATAGGCTCCATCATGCATCGACCGCCGGGTAACGGCAGGTCCTCATCCACATAAGCGATGGCCCGTTGATGCTTCCCCACAAACGCCTCACGGGGGACTGATCCGAAAACATCCAACACGCGCGTGTCGGTCACTTTGGTCGGTCTGATCTGACAGTCAACCATCGTCTGGCGGGCTATTGAAAACTGCGTTTCGTCCATCATTCTAATTCCGGCACCTGAATGAGAAAACCGTTGATCTTTCACGGTTAATTATGGATGCGTTTATAAGTCTAACAGCCGGCAAATACAATGCCAACAAATGAACATCTTGCCCTCAGCGAGATTGGCCCTGCCGAGATGGGAAAACCATGCTGTTAGCTTCCAAGACAGAATTCACGGAACCGGTCCATCGAAACAGTCACCAGCTCGGCCAACCCTCGGGCAGAGGCTTCGTCGTCATAGTCGAATTCCCGATAAAACCCGCAGATCGAATGATTTTGATTTTCATCACATCGCCGATTGGTGTCTGGACTGGTCACCCAGGTGCCGTGCCGTTGTAGATGCCCATTGATGGCCACCCCGCTACCGTTTGAGAGTTCAACTGGCTGACAGAGCTGTCTTCGCTGATGAGGGTGGCTTCCGTTGACTGACGAACAATTTACAACGTCATTGCCACCGGACCAGTTGGTGAAGTGTAGACGTTTTGTGACATCACCGTGCTGGGATAGCGTCTGTTTTCTATGCCCGGAAATATAGGGCAGCTGATCAAAATCAAACAGTTTCCTGGCGCTTACCAGCACCGGTGAGTTGGTCTGGGCGTTATAGGCCTGTCCATCGACACCGTCGCCCTGCCAGAAGGTAAAGTTCCTCTCCGCGGAAGGATCGCTGACCCAGCTGATTTCCGCAGCAGCGTTCACCTTGGCACCGATCCAGCCGCTGCGCACCGCCCCAATCGGCCCCGTCTCCATTGCTCTAACCAGATGATCCTGCTCGCGCCGCGACTGAATCGTCGCCATATAGGACCGCATGCCACATGCTGCCTCATCCGTGCTGGAAGCTCTCACCATCGCATTATCGAAAGAGTTTTCATCAGGTTGAGAGTCAACAAAGTCAAAATAGCGAAAGGTGCCATTTTCAAAAAAGGGCAGCTGTCCGAGACTGAATGTGAAACTTTTTGTTGCCGGTGCTGATTGTCCAACTGGCCGATACAGGGCCTGCGACATGATCCTAGCCCAGACTTTCGTCTCGAGCGGTTCCGGGTTATCCAGTCTCAGCACACCATGTTTTTTGTACCAGGTTCCTGTTATTGATGATGGCACATTGGGAAAATTACTGAACCTGATGAAATCTCCAGAATCATTCTGTCCAACATATTGAAAGTCGATCCTGCCGCCATGATGGGGATCGTAATCCTCAACCGCGATATAGGCGTTTCTAAACGAGCAGAGGACACCGTCGACCGAAGGCTGGGGATTTATCGAACAAAGTTCCAGTCGCTTTTTCACCCGTGTCGACGCCAGCGCCTTTGATTCGGCCTTCTGCGAAATATCATCCTTGTTTGGCAATCCCTTGCCGACGGCGAAATTGGCAATGACGGTTTCGGGATCATTGCCCACCACACTGAAAAATCCGGCTGCACCAGGCACGAAAATATCTTCTGAACGCAGATCCCATTCCTGTCCTCGGACCTGCATGGAGTCGCCACCCACCCGGTCAGGCAACGCGCGTGCAGTCGCTGATTCCCATATTTCGTGGAGACCATCCCCATCATCATCGATGAAACAGAATGAATGTGTCAGTGTGTCATCAACAATGGTTGGAACCACCGCATCGGACAGATTGTCATAATTGAACAGCGCAAAACTACTTCCGGCTGGCCACTGCCCCCTATTTGTCAGGCCGGCAGGAGGCAGCTGGTCAAGCGGCAGGTGAAGCTCAAGATTTGCCGTGTTCGATCCGGCGTCAGGTTGCCGCCGATGAAGCGCATAGGCCTCCTCGGGAGAGATTGCCCGCTGCCATATCCGCAAATCAGAGATCAGGCCGCGGAAGGCCGTGTCGGCCCGTTCGGGATTGCGGCCGATGAAGAGAGGCGATCGGTGCGTCAACAAACCCTGTCTGTTACCAGTAGCGCAGACATCGGCATACTGCGTTTGCCTGTATTCACCATCAAGATGAATGGACATGTTCGAAGATGTGATCGTGCCATCAGCCGGAGCATTGTGAGTTACGATTACATGATGCCAGTTGCCGTCCCGGAGATCTGTCGAATTCACGATTTTCACATCAGCACAGCGCAATGACACAACGAGATGTCCGTCAACGAGATCAAACCCAAACCTGGCGTTACTGACGTCCTCTGCACCCCAGGAGACGATTGTTTGACGACCTGTTTGCTCTTTATCAGCCTGAAACCACACTGAAATGCTGCGCGGGGCATAGCGCTGGATTGGGAACCAGTCAGCGTTCAGCGAAGAGCTTCGTAGATATTGGTTGCGCCCATCAAAATGAAATCCCGTGCGTTTGTAAGGTTCGTATCGTTTCAGGCGCAGACAGGCATTCGGATAGGTAACATTATTGACCTTGTCGACAAGATCTTCAGACGTGACGTCGTCTGAGTCGCCGAGCTTCACCTGTACGCGTCGCAAGCTAACGTCTGCTTCGGCGAGCTGATCCGCCATATTGGCTGTGTTAACGTTGGTCTTCTGGATCTCCAGCAGCAATGTGAAAATGCCAACACTCACAATCGACAGAATGGTCATATAGACCAGCATCTCAACCAAGGTAACACCAGCCATCTGGCGAAACGCTGAAGACCGTGCAACACCAGGATTTTGAGCGAACCGGAACGAAAACATATCCAGACAATACCAGATCCTTATTCAAAGTTAATAAGTGCTTTGAACAATCCTGGGCACTGCTGACACAGGGTTATTCGGCGATGGTCACAAAGAAGATGAAGCGCCAGCAGCAGTCTGCTAAAATCGGCCGGTAGTAAGTCTTTAAGCATTGTTTTGTTGGGCTCTATGTCACGCATCCCCGCCCCTGCCAACACTCCCGAACGGGTTGTCGTCAAAGACGGCATGGCGTTAATGTCGGTGCTTCTTATCATTCTGGTACTGGGGATCACCGCGATACCCATGCTGGAGCTGGCTAGACAGACGAAGGAACGCGCACTGCGTCAGCAGATCCTGACCCTGCTCAAGAAGGAAGCCAAAGAATATCTTGAAATTGGTGTTTATGCTGTGCAGCTCGCCGATGGAATTCCGGCCGGTTATTCAACGATCCAAAGCGAAACCACAAGCGAGCTGGCGGCTAAATGCGCGCAACGAATTCAGACTGTTGATCCAAAGTTTCTGGGCAGCGGCGGGTTAAGCGATAATACAACCGTCCATAATTCGGACATTACTGTCGCCAACGGCAGGCGTATCGGGCAGTTCGTTGTCGACAAGTCAAATCCCGCGGACAACTATAAGCGCTATGCGATTGTATCCTGCGCTACCGCCGCTTCCGGTGAACTTGGTATTTATGGTGCAGAAGTGGCATCCGTTAACAACGCTTACTATACCATCAGCTTCGGTAGCTTTTAACCTTCTCCTTCTCCTTCTCCTTCTCC